>JAJFMT010000032.1 GCA_020696855.1 Pseudobdellovibrio sp. | reverse complement strand
ATGGATCAAAGATTCAGAACTGATCGAAGTAACGCCGAAGACTATTCGTCTGCGCTGCCGCGAACTGGATCCGAACAAGCGTCCTAAACCACCAAAAGATAAAGACAAAGATAAATAGATAAAAAAAGCCGGTTTAAAAGCCGGCTTTTTTATTTCTAAAATAATATTTAATTTTAAAGATCAGACGACGGCACTTCTTCTTTTTCGGGAGCCAGCTCTTCCTCTTTTATTTCATCTGTTGACGACTTCGCCTGCTGGCCTGACTCGGCATTCATATCTTCGACCATCTCATCCAGTTCTTCTTCAGTGAGTTCGTCACGTGAAGGAGCCTTCTCACCCTTGATAAAGTAATCAATGTTATCTTTGGCGTTGATATACGTGCTTTCATCTATGCGGCCGTACTTGTGCATACGGTTCACAATCATATTCACACGGTTGCGCGCAAAGCGGGTCAGGTCTTTTTTAAAGAACGATTGCGAGTACTTTTCAGGGTTTGGCAACACCATAGCCAGGAAGGCCGCTTCTTGCGGTTCCAGTTGTGACGGGTGCTTTTTAAAGTAAAACTGCGAAGCCTGTTTAACCCCGAAAATATTTTTACCGAACTGAACGACATTTAAATATTTTTCCAGAATTTCTTTTTTACTTAACGTCTGTTCGATTTTCACAGTGATTAACGCCTCAACGCCTTTGCGAACGAAGCTTTTATCGCGTGACAAAAACATATTTTTTGCCAGCTGCTGAGTAATCGTAGAACCGCCGCAAACAATCCGGTGAGTTTCTTTCAGCTTTTCAAAACAGTGGTGAATTCCTTCTTCGTCAAAGCCGTTGTGGTGATAAAAGCCTGCGTCTTCGGTAATGATAACTGCATTTTGTAAATTTTTAGAAATCTGAGACAGCGGAACATAATTTTTTGAAGTCGGACACAAGTCCACCTGATACATGTTTGTAATCAAACAGCCTTTGATTTCATCCGCAGACGGGAACCACGCCCATAAAACAACAAGCGAAAGGATCATCAAACCGAATAAGGCTGCAAAAAATTTTTTCATTTTAAGTAACCGTTATCCTTCATCCACGTCACACTTTTTTTAATCGCCTCTTTTGCCGGTGTCGGCTTAAAACCAAGTTCGCGCTGCGCTTTTGTTGAATCAAACCAGTGAAACAAAGTTGCGGTATGTGCATTCACGCTGCTAAGGCCGATGTCGTAACCGAAAGAAAACAAACGGTCGCCGATACAGCCCAGTGTATGTAATAACCAGTCCGGCATTTTTATTTGCGGGGCTTTGACTCCCGAAACCGCTGCGATCTCTTCAAACAGGGATTTAATCGTCATGTTTTCGCCGGCAAGAATGTAGCGCTCGCCGTTTTTTCCGTTTTTAACTGCTAACAAAATTCCCTCAACAACATCTTCGACCGCTACCACATTTACACCGCCACTGGTGTAAAACGGCAGCTTGCCTCTGGCGACTTTAATCTGATTTTTACGGCTGCCTTTTCGTGCGTCCCCGAAACCATAAATGGTGCTTGGATTCACGCAAACCGCTTTCAGCTTTCCGGTCTTAGCTGCTGATCTTACTATATCTTCTGCCGATTTTTTAGTATCGAAATAGCCTAGGCCCAGGTGCGCGATATTATATTCAAAATCTTCTGTCAGAGGCTCTGGTCTAAAGGAGGCTCCGACGGCCACGACTGAAGAAACATGTAGAAGTTGAGGCACGCCTACGCTCATACAGGCCTCTACCACGTTTTTTGTTCCACCAACGTTAATGCGTTCGAGCTTTTCATTGTCGGATTTTTTGTAAGCGATAAGTCCTGCTAAATGAAAAACAATATCCTGGCCTTTGAACGCGGCCTTCAAAGATTCCAGATCGGTAACATCTCCGTAAACATACTGGGGATTAACACCTTCGAGTTCGCTGAGATCACTGCTTTTTCTGACAAGGGCAGAAACCTGGTAGCCTTCTCTGATGAGGCGCTTTGTTAACCATGCTCCTAAAAATCCGTTTGCGCCGGTAACAAGAGCTTTCACGGCGAAGCCTTTCGTGCCGTTATCCACGCCTGAACGCGCTTAACAAGATAAGCAAATAAAAATCCCCACATGAGCCCCATCAGCATTCCGCCGAACACATCGCTTGGATAGTGAACGCCGTTGTACACCCGGCTGTAAGCAACTAAGCCCGCCAGCGTGTAAAGCGGCACCGCCGCCGCAGGAAAGAAGTTCGATGTGTAAGAAGCGAATGTAAACATGTTTGATGAGTGATTCGAATAAAATGAAAAGTGCCCGGCATCGCTTCTTAAAACAGCGGTGATCTCAGGATTATTAACCGGGCGGGGACGGGCATAATAACTTTTAATCACTCCGCCGGCAAAATCACTGAAAGACAGAGCAAGAAGAAGAAAAATAAAATTCGTGATGCCAAGTCTTCCGTATTTTTTGAAAAAGAAAAAAAACATCAAAGGGAGTGCTGCGATTTTGAAAACAATTGTCTTATGCAAATCCGTGATGTGAAAAAAAAAGACGTCTGCATACGATGACGTGACGACTGAGTTGATCTGAGTGAACAACCAATAATCCAATTTCAGAATAAAATCCAACATACTGCTTTAGTCTAGCCTGTAATAGTTCAACGTGAAAGCTTTGTTTTACTGTGGCAAAGTTTATATATGGATTTAGCGACAATATTAGGTTTGGTCATCGGCATCGGCGGCATTCTTTTGGGTAATTTTTTCGAAGGCGGCCACGTTGCTTCATTATTGCAATTCACTGCCTTTGTCATCGTTATGATGGGAACTTTCGGAGCCGTAATGGTTTCGAACCGCTCTAAGGATTTAAAACTCGGTTTTAAACTTTTCCGTAAAAGCTTCCGGGAACAAAACCTGAATTACGAAGAGCCCATTGCTGAAATTATCGAGTGTGCCCGAATCGCAAAAAAAGAAACGCCTTTGGCGCTTGAACCAAAGTTACCGACGTTACGCTCACCGATGCTGGCTGATATTTTAAGAAATGTAGTCGACGGCGTTGATCCTAAACTGACACGGCAGATTTTCGACAACATTATTCACAAAGAAGAGCAAAACATGCTCGCAGCCGGAAAGATCTGGCTGGATGCCGGCGGGTTTTCACCAACCATCGGGATCATCGGTGCGGTCCTGGGCCTAATTCATGTCATGGGTAATTTGACAGACACTTCAAAACTGGGTGGCGGTATCGCTGTAGCTTTCGTGGCAACAGTTTACGGCGTAGGTTTTGCGAATTTAGTTTTTATCCCGATCGGTAATAAAATTAAAAAGAACATTCATGAAGTTACGAAACACAAATTGATGATTCTTGACGGTGCTCTCATGATCACGTCGGGGGTTAATCCTCAGCTAATCGAGCAAAAATTAGAATCGTACAAGAGTAAATAGGAATGAGCGAAGACTTTGAGCCAAAACGCCATCAGCCCCATGAAGAACATGAAAATCATGAGCGCTGGCTTGTCTCATACGCGGACTTCATAACTCTTCTTTTTGCTTTCTTTGTCGTGATGTACGCGACTTCAAATAATGACCAGAAAAAACAGGAGTCATTTCAGGAATCTGTACGCACCAATTTAAAACTTGTTGGCGGGGGCGGGCCCGGGGACCAGTCAGGTGCAAACGAAGGCAATGTCGGCGGTACTGATGCAGGCGATTCCTTCGTTAATTTAGAAGGCTTCCCGTCGCGCGGCGGCCCTGAAGAAGTAAAAGAATTCTTAAACCGCGAAATGGATAAAAAACTGGAAACCGGAGATAAAGAAAAAATCCAGGAGCTTCGCCACGATGCCCTTGGCGTGCGTATTGAGCTCGCTTCGTCGCAGTTTTTTTTACCGGGCGGAGTAAAGCTGAAGCTCAATGCCTTAAAGACGATGGACCGAATCGCAGCCATTCTTAAACTCACAGATAAAAAGATCGTTATCGAAGGCCACACAGACAGCCAGCCGATCGGAAAAGACGCGGGGTTTGAATCCAACTGGGAGCTCGCTTCACTGCGTGCGACCAGCATCGTTCGTTATTTAATTAAGTATCACGAAATCGATCCCTCACGGCTGTCTGCGATTTCTTATGCGGACACGCGCCCTATAGATGACAACAAAACCGAAGCGGGCCGTGCCCGTAACAGACGTATAGAAATTTATCTGATCCTGGACGAAAAACTTCAAAAATAGCTGCAAAAAATAAAAAGGCGGCACTTTCGGCCGCCTAAGAAATTTTAAATTTACGAAACTACTGGCAAATACTACTCACACTCACGTAATTCTTTTTCTGTGAATTTGCCTTTAGAAGCGATACGAACAGCCTGGTCTACAGTGTTGCCTTCGCGTAATGCTCTTTCGTAAGCTTCAACAAACTTTTTAGTTGCCGGGCTTAAGCTTAAAGCTGAAATTTTATTTGAGATCTGAAGAATCTTTATTGCCGTCGCTTTTTGCGCAGCAGCCTCAGATGGTTTGCTGTAAATACCGGATACGCTGCGAGACGCCTGCGCCATTAAGCGTAAGCTTGTTTGCGCCATTTGTTTTTCACGTGGAGCAACAGAAGGATCTTTTACAGTAGAAGACAAACGCGCCACTTCGCTTAAAACTTCAAGCGGGTGAACGTTAACTAAAGTAACAAGTGCCGATTGCGCAACTGAATCAAGAGCCACAACATCTTTTAAGTTCAGTTTAACTACAGCTGAGATTTTTGCCATCAGCTCAGCTCGTTTTGAAGGGTCTCTTTGCATACGCAGAATTTCTTCGTATGTACGAGATTTTTCAACGCGTGTTCTTGCCTCTGCAGTTGTTAAGCGGCGAACCGGCTCCGGTGCTGCGAAGCTCGTTGCTGAAATAACTAAAGTTAAAAGAACGATTAAACTTTTCACGTGCTACCCCTTGTATCCTTTTTTAAAAAATTCAATGCCTAGTTATACCTTTTTTTCTATTCGACTACCGAGTTCAAAATCGGACTCATGTAATCTTAATAGTTTTGTCAAAACCTTTTACAATCAGTGTCTTCCGAAAGGGTTGGCGCCGGCCGGAGAAACACGGTTACCCGTTGTTTGGTTCCAGTCGTTCAGGATCTCCCTGTCGTTCACTTGCAACATATGTTTTAAAGCCACTTTCATACGGATGTAGCGGCGGATCTCTGCTTCCACCTGGCGAATTCCGCGGATAGCCGCAATGGCCACGCGCTGCTTGTATGAAGGGTTCTGAACCTGCACCGGCTCGTAAGACTTCGGTGTATTTTCAGTGCCTGACGTAGCCGGTTGTGAGAAGTCCTCAACCGCTTCAGCCGGAACAGCCACTTCCTTTTCCAAACCCAGTTTCACTAAAATCAAGTGAATGGTATTGTCCACGCGCTTTGAGTGCTTAATGTATTCGTCGAAATTTAAATTCGTCGCCTTAAAGAAGTTAGAATAATATTTCAATAAATTATTTAAGTGGTTCACTTCCGCAACGGTGTGGCCGTACATATTAGGAAAGCCTTCTTCCTGTGAGCTCTTGGTCGCGTATTCAACGTAGTCGAAAGGCAGCATGACATCTTTAATGCTGGTCTGAATCGTTACGCGGCTTAATTGATCGCCGATCCAGCTTAACCAGCCTTGCTCTTCACCCGGCATGTCGGTACCGCGGTTCGGTACCGGCGCGCGCGCCAACATCGCACGGTTTAAAATCTGTAAGTAAAGATTTGCTTCCGCATTCAAACTTTTTTCCGTGCTCTTCGGCAGGTAAAGGCTGCGATTGAGGCCGTCTACGATATATTTGTACCAGCCGCGGTTATCGAAATAATTGTTATAAGCTTTTTGAACAACTTTTCGGTACTGCTGGTCGTAGTAAGCAAATTCCCCGGAGATCGGAGCTTTTGCATGTTGCATCCACCAGCGCTCAAAGTGCACTGCTGATGCCGGCTGATCGCCGCGAAGGTCGCCGAAAGCCGCCATGTTTAAATTTTTGCTGATGTAATCATGTAAGTCTTTATCGCCCACTTTTTTAGAATACATACGAGGATCTGCACTGCTACAGAAAGCTGCGCGGTCCGCATTCGGTTTCAATAATGACGGCGGGCTGAATTTAGGGTGGAAAATATTAACACCTGCAAGGCGGGTCGTTTCCAGTTTTCCGTTCTGTTCGCCGCAAATCAGTTTATAAAACATCAGATCCGGAATCTTGTTAAATGCGTATTTCAGAGAAAAACGTCCGAAGTCGGCTTGTTCTTCCAAAGCCTGATTCGCTGTTTGAATTTCAAAGGCTTTTGTAAAGCCCGAATATTTTTCGATATGCGGTTGAGCGTCGCCAACATGCTTAATGATATCTTTCAGCGCCTGAATGTAACCCGCACCGTACATCGGCATACGCATTTCAGGATCACGGCTTTGAATTTCGTAAATAGCGATCTGCGATTGCATTTCTTTAAGCGCTGTTCCCATCGCAAAAAGCCGCGTGCTCTTTAAGTCGTTTACAAATTTATTGTATTTGGCCAGGTCCGTCCCCTTTAACGGAATAGACGGGCGTACAATACGAGGAATTACAGATTTAATGTGATCACGCTGGCACTGTTCAATTACATCAGGGCGTAACATGTAATAATCCTGCACCGGCCCCGCTGTTTGACATGTACCCAGTTTTACACCGTAAAGGTAAAGCGGGCGAATCGGGTACATCGAAATATTTTCAGTCGCGCTTTCATTAAGTTTCTTTTGCCCTACTAAATAAAAAGTATTTAAAGTTGTATTCATTTCACCGACAAAGTTTCGGTAAAAGTTGTAAGCGTATTCCACCTGGCTGAGAATACGTTTGGTCATTTCCATCCAGCCGGCAAGATCGGCCTCGGCATCCATGTTCAAGTGGTCACGCCATTGCTGCATGCGGCGGCCGTAGTCTTCGATTTCTTCTTCAAACTCAGAAACATTTTTATCAGCTATGCGCGATTCATCCCAGTTGCCGGAATCCGCTTGATGCCACAGTAACCCGACTTTTAAAGCGTTACTTTCAAATAGTGCCGGCTGAATCAAATTGTTGATCGGGCGGTAAGTGAAATTAGAAATAATATGGTCAACCGCAACGAATCCGGCAAAGCGCGTAACTTTACCCACGAACTTGATGGATTTTGTAACCCAGCCGCCGCCTACGAAAGTCGTAGCGACATCGGCACCGGTAATTTTGTAAGCCATGTTAACCAGCGTTTTGCGGTTTAACATTTTCTGCGCCCATGATGCGCCGGAAATCTTTTGAAATCCCCAGCGGGCTTTGTTTTCAAGAAATTCAGTCGCCATTTGTGAAGCCCACATAGAAATAATCTGCGGGAAGTACTGAGTAAATTTATTTCGGACTGTCCATTGACCCCAGGCATGATTACAAGATTCCAGAGAAGCGTCGTCGCGTTTTCCTTTTAACCATTTATTCACACACATTTTCACGCTGTGGCCTAAGTCCGCCACGATGCTGGAAGCTAAAGAACCGACTGCCATACCCTGATAAGAAAGCCGGCGCATCATCTGAGCGCGGGTAGACGGGTCTAATTTACTGAATCTTTCTGTGCGTGTGTGAAAGTTCATGTAAAAACCCTGAGTCTGCATAAATGTGTAAAAAGACAAATGCGCAATAGGATCTTTTAAAGACATGATATGACGTTCAAGCGCCAGTGGGTCCCCGTGAGATTTGATCCACATCGAGTTAAAAGTAACAGCACCCATCGCGATAAAAAAAGTAATCGACTCGGGAGCAAATCTTTTTGTTGTACTGATAAAAACGCCGTCTTTAGCTGAGCGTTTCTGGGCTTGTTGTTCCAGGCGTTCTAATTCAGCCCGTAGAATCTCAAGAGCATTAGGATTTTGCTGAGTAGGGGCCACACTGATGGCACCGCCAGCGCTTTGTGTTCCTTCGATATTGCTGACATGAATAGGTACGGCAACTTCGCCCGCAAAAGACGTGTTCAGGCCGAAAACAACCATTAAAAGAGACGAAACGTACTTAATCATACGGGGTCCTAAGTGCAAGGACTGCGCACAATCAGATCAAACCTATTGATTTTAAGATAAAAAAAAGGCCTCTCCACCGGGGAAAGACCTCTTTTTGTCGCTCACTGTATATCGCGTTTCCAACGCGAAATTAGCAGTTAAGAAGCTTATTTTTGGATTGTAACTTTGTTGATTACGATCGGCTCTACCGGGCGGTCACCGGCGCCTGTGCGGGTCTTTCCGATAGCGTCTACAACGTCATATCCTTCAACCACTTCACCAAAAACCGTGTGGCCCTTATCAAGCCAAGGTGTGGGAACAGTCGTAATAAAAAACTGACTGCCGTTCGTATTCGGGCCCGCGTTTGCCATAGAAAGCATACCCGGTTTTTCATGTTTATTTTGGCCAGGAATAATTTCATCAGCGAAACGGTAACCTGGTCCGCCTGTGCCTGTTCCTGTCGGGCATCCGCCCTGAATCATAAAATCTTTAATCACACGGTGAAAAATAAGCCCGTCGTAAAAAGGGCGTTTAGTTTTGTCGCCGGTTTTTGGGTCAAGCCATTCAATCGTGCCTTCAGCAAGACCTACGAAGTTTGCAACCGTATTCGGAACACGGTCAGCAAAAAGTTTAACTTTAAAATTACCTCTGTTGGTTTCAAAAAGTGCGAACATTATTTTTTACCTTTTTTAGCAGGCTTTTTATCTGCCGGAGCGCCTTCTAAGCGAACTGACTTAATCAAAACAGTCTCTTTCGGAACGTTTTCGTATTCGCCTTTAGTTGTTGTTTCAACATTGCGGATTTTATCAACTACGTCCATGCCTTCAGTTACTTCACCGAAAACAGCGTACTGAGCGCCATCTAAACGTTTGTTATCAACAACGTTAATAAAAAACTGTGCGGTTGCAGAATCTAAATCATTTGTACGCGCCATCGCGATTGCGCCACGAACATTTGATAAGCCATTTCCTGATTCGTTCTTGATTGGCTTATCAGTGTCTTTTTCTTTCATATCAGGTAAGTGACCGCCACCTTGAATCATGAATGTCGGAATCACGCGGTGAAAAGTTGTTCCGTCGTAGTGTTTCTTTTTCACGTAGTGAAGAAAGTTGTCAGTTGAAATCGGTGCTTTTTCAGAATTCAGCTTCACCTTGATATCGCCAAGGCTTGTGCTGATAACCACTACCGGATTTTTGACTTTTTCGCCATGATCAGCTTGAGCGCGGTAAGACCACGTCATCAAAACGAAGGCTAATAAGTAAATGAACAAAACGATGGCATTATTGGATCTTTTGACATTTGTTTTCATAGACTTCTAGAATTAATAAACCCCTGACTTTAGTCAAGCACAGAGGATAACCAGAGGAGATTCAACAGGAATTGCCCTTTTATTACTCAAGATTGATCGACCATTTAGGCCTGTAATAGTTTTTAGAATCATTAGTGACACGGCGTTCTTCCGAGCCATCAACCGAAGACACATAAATCTGATTTTTGCCTGTGCGGTTGCTGGTGTAAACCAGGTAACGGCTGTCAGGAGAAAAGCTCGGATCTTCGTTATGAGCGGCCTTGCCGTTGTCTTTTTTTGCCGATGTGACGCGAATAATATTGCTGCCGTCAGCATTCATCACAAAGACATCAAAATTCTTTTCAGCCATCGCTGCAAACGCGATTTTTTTGCCATCCGGTGACCAGCTCGGTGAAGAGTTAAAGCGGCCATTGAACGTAAGGCGTTTAATGTTCGTGCCGTCTTCGTTCATGGTGTATATCGCAGGATTTCCGCCGCGCTCAGAAGAGAAGACAATTTTGCTTCCATCGGGGCTCAACGAAGGTTCTACGTTAATCGCGCCGGCCGGTCCGTTCGTCAGGCGTTTAACGATGTCACCCTTCATATCAATTTTGTAAATGTCGGCAGAGCCGCTTCCCATCGTCATGCTGAGGTAAATGTATTTGCCGTCTTTAGAAAACACGGCGCCTGAATTCATTCCGGGTCTGTAGGCGGTTAAAATTCTTTTATGAGTGTTCATATCAAGAACGTAAACAGCTGCGCGCTTTCCTTCTTTACCGGCAATCGTGATGTAAGCTGAATACGCGATCTTCTTTCCGTCAGGTGACCAGCTTGGCGAAAGTGCGATCGACTGATGATTGGTCAGCTGCTCAAAACCGCTGCCGTCCCAGTTCATTGTGGCCACTTCCTTTGCGCCGCTGCCGTTATCAAATGTGGCCACGATTTTAGACTGAAACGGGGCGCGCACGCCTGTCAGCGCTTCAATAATATCATTCGATAACGTGTGGCCGATCTGCACAGCTTGATGAACACCGGCTTTGTAGCGTTTACCCACAATCAATTTAGAATCACTGACGTGATACAGATACATTTCAACTGTAAGTTCTTTTCCGGCTATGTTGTACCCGGAGCGAATTAAAAATTCGGCGCCGATTGTTTTCAGAGGTTCAAAAGTAAAACCGTTCGGTAATTCAGGTTTCGGTTTGATGCCGGTGTTCGCCGGGTCTTCCAGAAAAGCTTCTTTCGCCATCAGCTGAAAGTAAGTTGAAAGCTCAAGATTTTTTTTCGCTGTATTGTAAATGTCGGCTGCGGCCGCTGTGCCTTCGCCTTTGCTGGTTGCGCCCAAATAATTCAAGAAAGGAAACGCCAGGTTGCTTTTTTTAATCTGCGCTTCGCCGGCTTTAATATAAACCTCTTCAGCAAACGCGAGTGAAGAAACTGTAAAGATGAGTGATAAAATCAGTTTTAGCATAACTATCCTTTTCTTTGGGCCTGTAACGGATTTTATTCCGGAAAGCCCACAACTAAACCGTCAACGCTGAACTTCTCTGAAAATTTCGACGGCACTTTCGGAAAAGGAGCAGCTTTGGTGATTGCTTGTAAACAGTAATTATCATAGGTGGAATTCCCGCTTGATGTTAGCACTTTTGTGGATAACAGCTGTCCTGCGGTGTTAAATTTTACTAACACTTGCGCGCGCAGATTTTTATTCGCCAGCCATTGCGGCAGCTGCCAGAATTGCTTGATGCTGGCGTCAAGACTTTGCAGATATTCCGCCGCTTCAATTTTATCCAGGCCGCTTAACTGACTGCCGGCGGCAACAACATAAGGCTTCTTCTTGGCACCTGCTTTTGCGGTTTCCGAAGAGACGTCCTGCTTGATTTTATCGAGTGCTGATAATTTTTTAATTCTTTCTAAAGCCTGTTTCTGCTTCGATTTGCTTTTTGAAAGATTAATTTCTTCTTTTACTTCCGGTGGTTTGTTTTTTTTCGGAAGCGGTTCGGGCTTTGATTTTTCTATTTTAGCAGGCGGTTCTTCGGCTTCTTCTTTTACGGGTTCTGCCGGCTTTTCTTCAGCGGGGGCGGGGGCTGTGCGTTTTTCAGGTAGCTTCTGCGCATCACTGAAGTCAGCTACACTGACAGAAATAGCCTGAGATAAATCAATCAGTGGCTTTGAGAAGAAAATAACTTTTATTAAAAAGACGGAAGCAATAATCAAATGAAGCAGTACCGAGACCACTAACGCCGTTTTAAAATCATCTTTTGGCGCAACCGGTACGTGCTGCAAAAAAATTACTCCTTAGGAAGTGTGATCAGGCTGATATTTGTAATGCCGGCCTGGCGGATTTCTCCCATAACATAAGCCACAACGCCGTAATCGACTTTCTCGTCAGCCTGAATGTAAATTTGCTTTGAACGTCGGGTATCAAAAATCGCTTTAATCTTCGTGCGCAGGTCATCTCTTTGTATTGCAGAGTCGCCGGCTTTAATTCGCCCGGTTGCATCGACAACTAAAATAAAAGGGTCTTCATTCAGCGAAACGCCCGTTGAAGCCGTCTTCGGTAAGTTAACATCAAGACCCTGCTGCATCATAGGTGCAGTGACCATAAAAATAATCAGCAACACCAGCATGACGTCAACAAATGGCGTAACGTTGATTTCACTCATCGCCATTCTTGAATTTGATTTAGAAGGTGTTGATGCCGCCATGATTAACCTTTAAAGAAATTTCGCTTAACTATATTTAAAAAATCCACGCCGAAATTGTTTAAAGAGATTTCTTCTTTTCTGATAACGGCAATGCAGTTGTTGTAAATGACAACCGCAGGAATCGCGGCTGCTAAGCCGATGGCCGTCGTGATCAGGGCTTCAGAGATTCCGGGTGCAACGGCCGCTAAACTTGCAGACCCTGTTACACCGATCTGGTGAAAGGAACCCATGATGCCCCAAACCGTTCCGAATAATCCGATGAACGGCCCGGTGGAGCCTGTGGTTGCTAATACCGTTAAGCGGTTTTCCATGTCTGAAATTTCATTTTCAGAAGCTTTGCGAACCGATCTCTCTAAATTGTCTAAGCCGGAAAGCTGAAGCGGACCGCCTGAAACACCGCTGCTGTTTGCCATCGGGGATTCGGCAATTTTTTTCATTTCAAGATACGCCGCTTTAAAAACGCGTGCGTGCGAACTGTTTCCGAACGAATCCACTTTTGAGTAAAGATCATCCAGCGAGCTTGATGACCAGAAAAGGCGGTCAAATTCAGAATTGGCGCCTTTAAGAGATTTGAATTGTTTGTACTTCGCCCAGCCAATGGCCCAGCTTAGAATTGAAAGTGTAATCAGAATCAGAATCGTCAGCTGAACAACCGGGCTTGCTTTGATCAAACTGTCTAAAGCACCCAAACTCATACCGACGTTAGACGAGGTTGGCGCGGAATTCGCGGCAGGTGCGGCGAACGAAGATGAAGAATATAAACATTGTGCTAAAATAAGAATGAAACCGGATGAAAATTTTTTGTTAGACATGAGTAAAATCGTAAATCGAAATTGGGTAGCGGGCAAGGTGAAAACGTTTGCATTTTCATTCTGTACTTCATGGTTGATTTTCGGTTGCGCGCAGTCAACAGTATCGCCTTCAAGATTTCCGGATTCAGTTAAACCGAATGCTGATGAACGGGTGCAGAATTTTCTCTCACAAAAAATAGAATTTGAAAAATGCGAACAGCCGCACCGTCTGTATCTTGAAAAACAGATGAATCTTTTTTCGCCTGAATATCTTCGCGGTGACACTGTGCAATCCCCGAATAAACTTCCTGTTCAGTGCATTCAAGTAGCGCAAAAAAATCATTATGGTGCTTATGCGGTTTGCGATAAAGAAAACGACAAGCCGAAAATTTCATATGTAAGACCGTGCCGCACAGAAGCTTACGTGAATCTGACGTACAACGCGTATCACGACGTGATGGATTGTTTCAATCTCGATCCGCGTGAAATGTTTTATCAGATTATGATTGAAAGCGGCTTTCACCCGAATGCAATTAACCGTACAGGATTTGACTCCGGCCTCGCGCAGTTTACCGGTAACGGAATTAAGCGAGTGCAAAATGTTGTGAACAACACGCAAAGAGTTCTGCTTGAAAGCTCAAGGCCGTCATGTCAGCGCATCGCAAGTATTGTAGGGCATTTTGATTTGAACAGCGCTTCGCTCAGTAACCGCTGTGTTATGATTGCCTTCCCTGCGAATCCTTACCGCTCGATGTTTTTTGCTTATCTTCACACACGCTTAGATATGATTTCGATGGAAGAATACCTTGCTGATGTTCCTGAAATTCAGGAAGCTCTTACAGATAAAATCCGCCGGCAGTTTTTATATTTGTCATACAACCGCGGAATGACCGGGTTTAAAACTTTACTTCAGGGTTACATCAACAGCCGTAACTACTTCCGCCAGAAAATCACCGAAAGCGATCTGGATCTCGGGAAGAACCTGACCCGCGCAAAAGAAATCATGAATCAAGAGCCCGAAAAGCGCGAGCTTCTGAAACGCGCGAAGGTGCTGAATCTGTCATTTGCTGAATATGCGGTCATAAACAATGTCGTGTATTTGTCTGAAATGTCTGCCGCACGAGATTATGTGGAGCGCTATCTCGGCAATTCATGTGGTGAGTTCTAGCTGATTAAGCTATACCAGAAATTATGAGAATACTAATTGTGACTGCGGCCACGCTGATGGTTTGTTTTATGGCTATGCTGACAACAAAAATGTGGGGGCGGTCGCGCCACTTTACAGAGTACCAGCACGCTTTCTTTTCGGCTGAGGCGGCAAAGCTTCCGGTGATTTTTCAGGATACAACAGGCCTTTCCCGCGCAGATGCAGAAGCTTTGCTGAATGGTAACGATAACTTGTATCTTGAAGTGGCTTTCACTCAGGATCAGATTTTGGTTCTGCCGTTAAAAAAATTCGACCGCGCTGTTCGCTATTACAATCTGGCGGATGTAAAAAATGATGTTTTAGATGTTGATCAACTGGCGCCTTTTTTAAAAAAAGACCGCAAGTTCATTCTGAAGCTCATGGAAAACACGCGTGCAGAGCATGAAGTGTTTGTTGAAAACATGCAGAAAATGGGTCTTGAAAAATCGCAGAATTTTTTAGTGATGAGCGATTATGAAGCGCCGTTAAAAGCACTAAAAGAACTCGCACCTGCTTATGTGTACGGTTCTACAAAGCCCGAAGTTCTTAAAATTGTAGCGATGCAGTCGATGTATTTGCTTGAAGCGGTGTCGTTTCGTGCGGATGCGCTGGTGCAGCCTTTAGAGTTACGAAATCAGGAATTTTTTAATCAGGAAATTCTTAGTGAGATGAAGAGAAGGTTCGTAAAAATTATTGTGGGCCCTGTCGGCGCTTCAGAAGTGCCTCGGGCCCAGCAATTAAATCCCTTCGGGATTATTATCAGCCGCCGCTAGTCTGCGGAAGCGGCAGCTGTCATAAAATTACATCGTGCGGATATTGCCGTTACCATCAAGAACTAAGCTGTGGCCTAATTCTCTGATCGGCATCAAAGGAACAACGGAAGTCGCGCGGATCGAAATGTTCATTACCATTCCTGCTACCGGGTTGCGGGCAGTTCCGGTGTTGTAAACTGAATCAACGCGTACACCAACGTCGAAGTTAGTTAAGTAAGGAATATTCACTTCCATCGGGTGAACAGTTGCGTAACCGATGTAACGGCCAACGCCGCCAACATCACCACCGGCCAATAAAATCACGCGGTAGTCGAAGCGCAAGATTTCATAACCGAAAACATTTTTACCTGTAACAGAGTAAACTTTTGAAGTCGGTTGGCGCCAGTTCTGTAATTGATTCCAGCGTCTTGCACCTTGTGGTAAAGCGTTCGCTTGTTGATTTTGGTAGTTATAAGTTGCGCGTCCTTTTTCAAGTACGTTCCAAACTTTAGTTCCGATGTTGATAACTTTATCAACGATAACGTCAACAGCCGTTAGAGTAGCGCCTGCCTGTGCAAGATTTTCGAAGTGTGTTTCCTGAACGCGAAACTCAGGATACTGAGCAGTGACGTCTGTCACTTCAACAGTGGCGACGACGCTGGAAGGGTCATTGCTTTGTGGCGCGCTTAATGTTGCGGCCAAAGCTGATTGTGTAGAAACCGTGATTAACAAAGTTAACAGGATCGTTTTCATTTATCCCCCTTGGATTTAGTTGTGGAACAGGTTCTAACCCAGCTGCTTTTTGTTTTGAACAACAAATTGACGATTATGAATTACTTACAGGCTGTTACAAAAAACGCATAATGAATTCAAGCACTTACTAAACAAATGCTATTGCTCAATCTGCTTACGCAGTATGTAATTCATACATTTTACTATGCGCAAAGGGAATAGAACATGAGTGATGGCAATAGATTTTATCTAACCCATTAATAGAGGGTTCATTTTCATTTGCTTTTCATTTGTATCTCATATAATTTGCTCTTCTAAATTACGTTATTTTTTGTCGTATTTAAACTAAGTAATTGTTTTTACTTAGTAAATATTGAATTTAACTGGGTATTTTATGAACAAAATGAACAAGAAAATGGAATACGCTCTCATGGCTCTACGGCTGATCTCAGCCCGGGCTGATGGCAGTTTAACTTCGGCAAAAGAGATCGCCGAACAAATGCATATTCCTTTTGAAGTTACCGCACGCGTACTGCAGGCGCTGTCTTCGCGCGGATTACTCAAAGCTGAGTACGGTGTTGGCGGCGGATATGTTTTAGCTAAGCCACTTAAAGATGTTTCGGTTCATGAATTATCTGAAATGCTGGAAGGCCATACGATCCTGACAAAATGTTTAGGAAATGAAGAGCCTTGTGAAATCTCAAATACCTGCAACATCACAAAACCGATTACGAATTTAAATAAGAAGGTTCAGGATTTTTACAAATCGCTAAGCCTGGATGAGGTCCTTAATGTCTGATAACTACGAATATAAATACGGTTTTACCACAGACATTGAAACGGAAGCGTTTCCTAAGGGTCTCAGCGAAGACATCATTAAGCTTATCTCCGAAAAAAAGGGCGAGCCAGAATGGCTTCTTGAGTACCGGTTAAAATCTTACCGTCACTGGCTGACGCTGACAGAACCGACCTGGTCGACAGTAAAGTACCCGCAAATTAATTTTCAGGATTTAACTTACTACGCGGCACCAAAAGCAAAAAAAGAAACTCCGAAGTCGATGGATGAAATTGACCCGGAATTAATTAAAACATTCGAGCGCCTTGGAATTCCCCTGCAGGAGCAGAAGCGTATTTCCGGCGTTGCAATGGACGTCGTGTTTGACTCTGTCAGTATTGCGACGACCCACAATGAAGAGCTTGATAAAGTGGGTGTTATTTTCTGTTCAATTTCAGAAGCGGTTAAAAAACATCCCGAACTTGTAAAAAAGTATTTAGGCACAGTTGTTCCTGCCACAGATAACTTCTATGCGGCTTTGAATGGCGCAGTTTTTTCTGACGGATCATTCGTATATATTCCAAAAGGTGTTCGTTGCCCGATCGATCTATCAACGTACTTCCGTATCAATGCAAAAGAGACGGGGCAGTTTGAAAGAACGCTCATCGTTGCAGAAGAATCAAGTTTCGTGAATTACCTTGAAGGCTGTACGGCACCACAGCGTGATGAAAATCAGCTTCATGCCGCGATCGTCGAACTGATTGCGCACGATAACGCTGAAATTAAATACTCAACAGTTCAGAACTGGTATACCGGCGATAAAGAAGGTAAGGGCGGAATCTACAACTTTGTAACTAAGCGTGGAATCTGCAAAGGCAAGAACTCTAAAATTTCTTGGACGCAGGTCGAATCAGGTTCAGCAATCACGTGGAAGTATCCGTCAGTTATTTTACAAGGCGAAAACTCTGAAGGCGCTTTTTATTCAGTCGCCTTAACTCATGATTATATGCAGGCCGATACAGGCACGAAGATGATTCATATCGGTAAAAACACCAAGAGCACCATTATTTCTAAAGGGATTTCAACCGGTCACTCTTCAAATGCATACCGCGGGCAGGTTAAAATTATGGCCAGCGCAGAAAACGCCCGTAACTATTCGCAGTGTGATTCGATGCTGGTGGGTGACCGTTCAAGTGCGCACACGTTTCCTTATATTGAAGTAAAAAATAAAAGCGCCACGCTGGAGCACGAAGCGACAACCTCGCGTATTTCAGAAGATCAGATTTTTTATCTAAAATCCCGCGGCTTGAACGCTGAAAAAGCGGTCTCGATGCTGGTAAATGGTTTTTGCAAAGAAGTATTTAAAGAGCTTCCACTTGAGTTTTCAGTCGAAGCCGTAAAGTTAATCGAAATGAAACTCGAAAATTCGGTAGGGTAATATGTTAGAAATTTCAAATTTACACGCAAAAGTAGAAGACAAAGAAATTTTAAAAGGCCTGTCATTAAAAGTCAGAGCCGGTGAAGTGCATGCTATCATGGGGCCAAACGGTTCAGGCAAAAGCACATTATCGAAAATTCTCGCAGGTCATCCTTCATACGAAGTGACTTCGGGCGAAGTAAAATACGAAATCAATTTTCAAATGCAAAATTTGTTAGAGCTTGAGCCTGATCAACGCGCCAAAGAAGGCGTCTTCCTGGCGTTTCAGTACCCGGTTGAAGTTCCCGGAGTTTCTAACTTTAATTTCTTGCATACAGCTTTTAATTCGGTTGTTCAGCACCACGGAGCTGAGGCGATGAGCGAAGGCGAATTCCGCGAATTTCTGTATCAAAAAATGAAGGTCGTGCAAATGAAGCCGGAATACCTGGACAGACCTGTTAATGTGGGCTTCTCGGGCGGCGAAAAGAAGCGAAACGAGATTCTTCAGATGGCCGTTCTATCTCCGCGTTTGGCGTTGCTTGATGAAACAGATTCGGGTCTTGATATCGATGCTCTTCGTATCGTGGCAGAAGGTGTAAATAAACTTCGCTCAAAACAAAACGCGATCATTTTGGTTACGCATTATCAAAGATTACTTGATTACATTAAGCCTGATTACGTTCACGTTTTAGCGGGCGGAAAGATCATCCAAAGCGGTGACTCTTCGCTGGCGCTCGAGCTTGAGAAAAAAGGCTACGACTGGTTAGTGAATTAGGTGGAACAATAAGATGAGCTGGAACGATAATTACCTTCAGTTTAAAAACGCCAACGCTCTTGAAAGCATTAAAGCTAACGAGCAGCGCCAGCTTTCGTTCAAAAGGTTTGAATCACAGGGTCTTCCGACTAAAAAAGAAGAGGCCTGGAAGTTCACATCGTTAAAACCATTCAATGAAATTACCTGGCAGCCTGCGGGCGAGGGCAAAGCCCTGACTCACGAAGACATGCTTGAGATTTCGAAGCATTTACCTTCGGAATTTACAAATTATGTGATCGTTGACGGTCATTTTAACCAAACGCTTTCAGACGACGGCGGCACCTTATTTAAAATCGTGGATGCAGAGCCCGCTGACTTTGATGAAAATCAATCTTCAGTAGAAACCCATTTGTTGAATCTCGCCCAGTCATTTTTAAGTAAAAAAATCTGTGTTCGCGTTCAAAAAAGTGAAGTTATTGAAAAGCCGGTGCAAATCGTATTTGTTCACGCGCAAACGGCTCCTGTGTATTTAAGCGAACGAGTTCAGGTTAAACTGGAAGAACAGTCTGAGTTGAAACTTTTAGTCACAACTCTGAACTTAACAGCCGCTAAAGCCAGCGCGGTTAACGTGAACCTGACGGCAGAATGCGGCCCGCGTTCACATTTAACATTGATTCAGCTTCAAAATGACGGAGCCGAAAGTTATCACTTCTCGCAAAACCAGGTTAAGGCAGCTTCAGATTCCAACGTAACATCTTTAGTGCTTTCACTCGGTGGAAAGCTCACGCGAAATTATTATGAGATTCAGTTTAACGGTAAAAGCGCCAATGCAGAAGTATTAGGTCTTGGTATCGGTGATCAGGAACAGCATATTGATAACTATACTTTCATTCAGCACCTGACGGGAGAAAACAATTCTGTTCAGCAGTATAAGTCGATCCTTTCGGGGAATTCACATTCAGTCTTCAGAGGGCGCGTACTGATTGCTCAGGATGCACAGAAGGCCAATTCGTCTCAGTTGAATAATAATTTATTATTAACCCGCGGAGCGCAGGCTGACAGTATTCCGCAACTTGAAATTTACGCTGACGATGTCAAAGCCGGCCACGGATCTACCGTCGGGCAGCTTAACAAAGATGAAATTTTCTATTTCTTGTCCCGTGGTATTAATCAGTATGAAGCTGTCAGAATGCTTTCATATGGATTTGCCACAGAGTTACTTTATAAAATTCAGAATCCGCCGCTGCAAAAGTTTTTGCTCGCGTCCCTGAATAATAAATTGGGAAGAATGGTGCAGAATGTCCAGTGAGTTGCTGAAATCCATTCGCGAAGAGTTTCCGGCGCTGAAGCAAAAGGTGCACGGCAAAGACTTAGTTTATCTTGATAGTGCTGCAACAGCATTAAAGCCGCGTGCTGTAATCGAAAGACTGAACAAGTTTTATACTCTTGAAACCGCGAACGTTCACCGCGGGGCTCACTACTTAAGTGATGCGGCTACAACAGAATTCGAAAAAGCGCGTGAAGCCGTTAGGTTGTTTTTAAATGCCGATTCAATCGAAGAGGTTATTTTTACCCGCGGTACAACTGAAGGTATTAATCTTGTAGCCCAAAGCTATGGCCAGGAATTTTTAAATGAAGGCGATGAAATCGTTCTGACAGAGATCGAGCATCATTCAAACATTGTTCCATGGCAAATTCTGGCGCAAAAAAGAAAATGCGTTATTAAATATATTTCAGTGAATGAAGACGGCTCGTTAAATGAAGCCGATATTGAATCTATCATAGGGCCTAAAACTAAAATGGTGGTGTTTACAGGTTGTTCAAATATCGTCGGCACATTACCCCCTGTTGAAAAGATTGTAGCGAAAGCCCGTTCGGTGGGTGCTGTTACACTTTTAGATGCCGCTCAGTATGTAACACAAAAAAAGACTGACGTTAAAAAACTGGATGTGGATTTTCTGGTGTTTTCATCGCATAAATTATTCGGACCGTTCGGTTTCGGCGTTTTATACGGTAAAAAAGAATTACTGAATAAAATGGCACCTTATCAAAGCGGTGGCAGCATGATTTCTGCAGTCGGATACCATGATACCACTTACAATCATTTGCCATTTAAGTTCGAAGCGGGAACTCCGCATGTTTCAGGCGCGATCGGCACAATGACAGCCATTGAATTTCTGAAAAGTTACCCGATGGAACAGCTCTTTAACCACGAACAGAAGCTAATGCAGATGTTGTTGCAAGAGTTCAAGCAGATCGAAGGTTTAAAGGTTTTCGGCGATAACAGTAATAAAGCTGCGATTATCAGTTTTAACTTAGCAGGGGCCCACCATTCAGATATCGGGCAAATTTTAGATCAGCAGGGTGTTGCCGTACGTGTGGGCCACCATTGCACGCAACCGCTTTTGGCAAAGTTCAAAATCACAGGAACAGTCAGAGCGTCGATTTCAATTTACAATAATGAGAGTGATGTGGCGCAACTGGTAGAAGGTGTTAAAAAAGCGCAGAGGATGTTGTTATGAGTGAACAAGAAGTATTAATCCGGATTCAGGCAACGCCGAACCCGGCTGCATGGAAGTTTGTCTTAGACCGGCCGGTTCTTAACGAAGGTAAGGCGACGTATTCAACGATTCAGGAAGCCGAACACAACCCGATGGCGCGATCACTTTTTCAAATCGATGGCGTTAAACAAGTTCACTACTTTCAAAACGTCATTACCGTTACTCACCAATTCGATTACGAGAGTGAAAAAATCCAAGAGCAGGTTTGTGCCGTTATTCAACGGGGCATGCCGATTCATAATCCGAATCAAACGGTAATGGATGAAAAGAAGATGTCGCGTGAGCACTTGTCTCCTGACATGCAAAAAATCGAAGAGATTCTTGACCGCACTATTCGCCCGGGCCTGCAAGGCGATGGCGGTGATATCGAAGTGTTGAAGTTTGAAGAAAATAAAGTGTATGTAGTCTATCAAGGCGCCTGCGGCACCTGCCCGAGCTCAACGTCAGGCACACTGATGGCCATTGAAGGAATTCTGCGCGAAGAATTTAATCCTGAAGTCGAAGTCGTTCCGCTATAAGTTACCGAACGATATTCTCTGCGGAGAATTTGCTTTTCTTGCCCATTTTATTCACGCCGTTCTGACGATTTTTTTTCTCAGACTGCTGAATCAAATACTCTAATGAGTCTTCGATCCGAGAGGAAACTAAGACTTCTTGCTTTACCGGAAACTGATTCGCGTTACCGCTGATCTCAAGACTTAAATATTTTCGAAGCTCTTTAGAAAAGCCGTTCACCTTTATAGTTAATTCTTTTGTTTCACCGGTTTGCAGTGATGGCAACTGGTCTTGCAGCGGCCCTTGCACCATATTTACGCCCGGTGGAAGAATCCATCTGTAATTAAGCCCTGCATTCAGATTTTTTAAGGCGGTCACAGTGATTTTAATTTCAGAAACATCGGATTCATTTTTTGCAATCTGGCTTAAATCAGTTTGGAGATCGAAAAACTGCCGTGCCATTTGCTCTTGCCCCATTTTAGCTATTGAAACAGAAGCCATAAAACGGTTTTGCTCAAGCGGCTTTTGCGTGTAGTTCATAACCGAATAACCGGTAAACCCGCCAACAGCCATAAT
The DNA here is from genome assembly GCA_020696855.1 of Pseudobdellovibrio sp. Taxonomy (GTDB): domain Bacteria; phylum Bdellovibrionota; class Bdellovibrionia; order Bdellovibrionales; family Bdellovibrionaceae; genus Pseudobdellovibrio. The sequence goes on along the minus strand of JAJFMT010000032.1, from coordinate 2,832 downwards.
TAAAAAAGATTTTAGAATGTTGGAGATGGACATAAGTATCCTCCGTTTTGATCGGTCAATGTATAAGTGTATTGAGTATTGCTGTTGATCGTGACGTCAGTTGTGTAAGCGCGGATGTTCAGCATGTACGGAAGCGCGAAGCTCAGCGTGTTTAAGCCTGAAATCCGTTTTGTATAACTGGCTCCTACTCCGGTCGAGCGGTCGGCTCTAACAAATTCTGACGAGGATGTATTTTTACTACAGCTTGTATCCGTGCAGTTTTCTGCAGGGAACGAGTACCCATCGTTATAGAGAATTAAGTCGATATCAGTTGAAGTTCCGCTGACTTTATTAACTGTCAGTGTAATGTCTGTAACTGATGGAAGCGCGTTTCTGTCATAGTAAAAAAAGTGGTTTGAGTACCGCTGATCCGGCTCGAAATAAGTTACGTTAAAATCTTCGTTGCGCGGCTGAATCGCCAGACTGCACGCCGAGACACTGCTGACAAGCTTCGTACCGTAAGGAACCCATGTCGTCGTACCGCTTGTTACGTAGGCTGAGTTACCCGGTAACTGCTGGGCCTCATCGGTGTTCAGCATTGTAGAAATCGCTGCTGGCAGGGTTGATGAAACAGAAACAGCGCCCAGGCGTTCATAAAAGCGTATCGAACTTCTGAACGGATAGATGGTTTTTCCCATTCCGGATTTGCTGGCGTCATTTTCAAAAGCGGCCCACATTTTATCGAAGTAGCTTAAACCCGTACAAGAAGCGCAGTCGTTTGTTGATTTAAACAAGCTTCGCGAAACCGAAACTTCACGGAAGTGGCCTTCACCGGGATGGCTGACTGAATCCACTTTGTCGTAATAAAACGGAAAGCCGCCCGATGAACCTAAAAATTCCGGGTTATTTCCGGGTTTACTGAGATTGAATCTGATCACTTCTTCGCCGTCAGTGACAGCGCCGTCATTGTATCCTGAAGTATCAAGGTAGTACTTCCAGCCGTCATAAAGGGTCAGTGTTGTATCCAGATCAGGATTAATCGAGGTCATGTTGTTACGTAAAATATGCGCACCGAAGAAATTTCCCCAGCCTTCCGACCACGCTAAGCGCGGATCAATGCGGAACTGGCCGTAGTGGGTTCCGCCCGGTGAATCCATTTTTCCGCATACGCTTTCAAGATGGTGACCGATCTCATGAATGACAACCGAGTCATCGAAGTGGTCGGTATCAGCTGATGTTACGTTACCGAGTTTACCGCCATTGATATAGAGTTCATTGTAGCCGCGCAAGTAAAACGAAATGTTTCCCAGCGTACTCGGGTCAGAATAAGGATCAATAAATTGAGCCGGGTTAAAACCCGCTGTCCAAAAAATATGTAACTTCGAATTCAAACAGGTTAAATTACTGAGTGCCGTGTTCTGTGCCAGGTAATCATAAGTAACGACAAGATCGTTATAAATATTGAATGCGCCGCCGGCAATAGCTGCCGACTGGCTTTCTTTAGCATAAGCGGTGAGTGTGGCTGAAACTCCTCCGGCAGAACCGGGCGAATTTACAGTAGCGGTCACTTTATGAACATCATTCGAACATACATTTTTAACTGCGGTGTAAAGTTTAAATGAAGTTTTTCCTCCCGGAACACTGACGTTATGATTCGTTCGCGCCATAACTTGCACTTCATAGTTGCCTGGTGAATCAGGAATTGTCAGGTTAGAAGTACCGTCAAGGGCCTTCAAAGCACCTGTAGCATCTGTGCGCCCGCACTGAACAACGGTACCGCCGCTGTTAAGAACGCGAACCTCTGCGTACTTGATCGGAAGTGCAGATGAAATCGGGGATCCCAGAGTCATCTCGGTAATGTTAGATCCGGTTGTTGCAATGTCCACATCGCGTTTAAAAAATCCCGCGGTGCCGGTAATGTAAGATGACCCTGTATAACTCGTTGTGGAGCTGCACTCAGAAATTTCGGCTGCAGTTGCAACACCTGCGCTGGCGCAGTAGTCGGCAGGCGCGGCCGGTGACTCCTGTGCCGGCTGTTGACAGGCAGTCAGGCCAAATAATAGAACTGCAATAATGTACAAATTCGTCTGGTGGTTTTTCAAAATAAATCCTTTTATTGTGAAGCCTTAATGTGCTCTACGTTTTGGACAATATTTTCAAAGGTATTCTCTGCATCAGACGCGATGAGAGCCTGCCCGTGAATGTTTCGTCCGTTTAAAGAACCATTTACTTCAAACGCAATGTGATGGTTCTGCATTAAACTGAATCCGTTCACCTTAATTTTAATTTCAACAACTTGTCCTGCGCGCATGCCTTGAATCACGCCAAGCTCTGTTCCTTCTACAATTTTTACGCCTTCACCGAGCTTCCATTTAAAATTTAAGTTGTTGTTAAATTCAAATGGCATACTGACAAGGGCGGTGACCGATGCCGTTTCTGAATCGGTTTGAACTTTTTCGTGTTCTAAAACGACTTTAAGTAGGCGAGTGCTTACGCCTTTTGAAGTAAACACAGATTGAGGCGGAAGTGGTTTCAGCATTTTCTGATGCTGACTGAAATATTTTTCGTTAACGTAGCCACCACCTGCGTAAAGCAGCACTGCAACTAAACCCACTGAAAAAATTAATGAGAGCTTCTTGTTGTTTAAGGACATAATGTCTGTGCTCCCGATGTAATCGTATACTGGTAAGCGGTAACGTTATTAATCGACTTATTGGCCGTGTAAGCTCTGATATTGAGTAAATATCGCTTCGTTGGGTCAAGATCGCTTAAGCCTGAAAGCGTTTTAGAAGTGATCGCGCCTGCACGGCGGTCAGACTTCACAACTTCAGATGTAACCGTACGGCTGGCCGT
>JAJFMT010000121.1 GCA_020696855.1 Pseudobdellovibrio sp. | reverse complement strand
TAAATTTTCTTCTGAATTTTCTTTAAAAAGAGAGATAAAATATAATTGCACACAGGCTCCATGCCTTCGCCGAAACTCAGACGAACATGGCAGATGAGCTTGCATGCGCAACCTCGTCCGCCAAGTTCGCCTGAGACGCGTCACGCTTTTCGGAGGTGCAATTATATTTTATCTCTCTTTTTAAAGAAAATTCAGAAGAAAATTTATATGAAATTATTCTTGAATGCCTAGTATTCCCTGGCCCCTAAGATTTCAATAACCGTATTGCGGTTATCAAGTCTTGCTTCTACGCAATACTTCGTACCAACTTGCGTATTTCCGGGAATGAAAGAATCTAACTGCTGCAATAAAGTCTTACTACTGTAACGGCCGTTTAAATCAATTAACGGTTGCGGGCCTTTCATGCTCGCCACCAATGAAGCATCACGCCCTCTGCCATACCGGTAGCCGCAAATTTCCTGCACTTCTGTGGCATCGACAATTGCTTTCGGAGACGCGAATTCCATCTGAACTTTTACACAGTAACGTTGCCCCAGTTGCGAGCCGCCGGGAATGAGGGTGTCTAACTGATTTAGAAGAGTTTGATCAGAACCTTGTACTGCTAAAGTGAGAACATCATTGAAGCTTGTCACTAATGAAGCGTCGCCGCCCGTTCCGAATCTGACACCGCAACGGACTTCAGGAGTTTGGGCTGTGGCAACTGATGAGGCTTCTGATGCTGTTGAGCGGGAGTCTATACGTTTCGCTGTCGAACAGCCAAAAAGAAGAGGCCAAATCAGAAGAGAAAACGCGAGATGTTTCATGAAACTCCTATTCATAAAAACAGATTCTCTTAATGTACCAAAAATAATTATAAGCCTCAACAGGCCAGGTCCTGGCCGAAAGCAGAGATCATAATTTGAAAGATATGAATTTTACTGCTTACCGGAAGAAGCTACTGCTTGCCTGTAGAGCCAAAGCCGCCGGCACCGCGTTCTGTTTCGCCAAGAGCCTCTACCAGCTCGAATTTGGCCTGGTATATCGGAGCAATAACAAACTGGGCACAACGATCCTGATCCTGAATGACCACGTCTTCCTGGCCGAGATTAACGAGAATAACTTTTACTTCACCGCGGTAGTCGGCATCGATAGTTCCGGGCGTATTCAGTACAGTAAGGCCTTGCTTAGCCGCCCAGCCGCTGCGGGGGCGCGCCTGAATTTCGTAACCCACAGGAATTTCAAACGACAAGCCGGTCGGAACTAATGCGCGTTCACCTTTTTTTAAGATTACAGATTTTCCCTCAAGCTGGGCTCTGACATCGAAGCCGCTAGCTCCCGGAGATTGATAAGCAGGAAGTTCACCTTTAAAGTGAGCCCAAGTTTTTACTTTTACGTTCATAAATCCCCCTTCAAATTTATTTGGCAAAATTGTAATTTGTAATCCACTCTTCGTATTGCTTCAGGTTTGGCCCCATCAGCACGACGGACATCTTTGATAAATCGTAATGATTTTTGATGTATTCTTTCATGGATTTTTCACTGACTTTTTCGATTTCAGCAATCACGCTTTCAACCGAACGGTAGTTTTTGAAAATCATTTCGTTCACGCCCAATGACGACATTCTGTTTTCAATGTCATCCGAGCCCATAAGAAGCTGGCCGCGCACCTGTGTTTTAAATAAATTAATGTCGCTTAACTTGATGCCATGCTTTTTGATTTTCAGCATTTCATCAGCGATCGTGTTCACAACGCGCTTTACGTTTTTAGTGTCCGTACCTGCATAAACAGTTAAATTACCTGAATCGACGTTCGTATTCAGGCCAGAGAATACAGAGTACGCCAAGCCTTGCTTTTCACGTACGGCCTGATAAAGGCGCGAAGTCATGCCTCCGCCTAATAATGAATTTAAAATAAAGGCTTCAAAACGGTATTTGTCATGAAAACTGGTAGCCGGAAGCCCCATCAGAATATGAGCCTGCTCCATGTCGCCTTCGATAATTTTTCTGTAAACTTTCCAGCGAGGCGCCCGTCTCGAAGTTACCGCCTGATACTTACGGCGCGAACGGAAAAACTTCTGGCACTGAATAACGAATTGATCATGATCTACAGGGCCGGCGGCACTGATGATCAGATTTTCGCCCTGATAGAAGTGTTTGTAAAATTCAAACACCTTCTTCTGAGTCATTTTTTCTATCGTAAAACTTTTACCCAGAATCTGACGGCCCAACGGGTGATTTTTGTATACGCCTTCAAAAAAGTAGTCGTAAATAATGTCTTCAGGCGTGTCATCGCTCATTGCGATTTCCTGAAGGATGACTTTCTTTTCAAGTTCGAAATCTTTTTTAGAAATTTTCATGTTGCAAACCAGATCAGCCAGAACATCCAGCCCGATCTTCCAGTCTTCTCTTAAGACAAGGCAGTGGTAATTGGTGTATTCGCGCGTGGTATAGGCGTTCAGGTCGCCGCCTAACGATTCCAGTGAGTTTGCAATTTGATAAGCTGTACGGGTTTTCGTGCCTTTAAACACAAGATGTTCAACAAAGTGAGACAGCCCCACATCGGACTCTTCCTCGTCGCGGGTTCCTGTCAGAACCCAAACGCCAATAGAAACCGATTTTGAGTGCGGGTGTTGTTCGGTCACCACTCGCACTCCGTTTGAAAGAACTGATTTTTTAAAGGCGCTCATTACTTTTCAGTTATTCTCAATTATTGAGTTAACAAAGCTTTGCGTGAAAGCTTGATGCGGCCTGCGCGGTCCACTTCAAGAACTTTTACGTCGATAGTTTCGCCTTCTTTTAACACGTCTGTCACTTGACGAACGCGCTCGTTAGCGATTTCAGATATATGTAAAAGACCTTGTGTATTCGGAAGGATTTCAACGAATGCTCCGAATTCAGCGATTTTCATCACTTTACCAGAGTATACTTTGCCGACTTCAGCTTCAGCACAGATCGCTTCGATCATCGCAATTGCTTTTTTAGTTGCTTGCGGGTCAGCCGAAGCGATGTTGATTGTACCGTCATCTTGAATATCAATTTTAACACCCGTTTGTTCAGTGATCGAACGGATTGTTTTACCGCCCGAACCGATAACTTCACGGATTTTGTCCGGCTTGATTTTGATAGTTTCAATACGTGGAGCAAATTCTGAAATTTCTCCGCGAGGAGTTTTCATTACCTTTTCCATTTCGTTCAGGATGTGAACGCGGCCGTCTTTAGCTTGGTTTAAAGCTGTTTCCATTACGGCAAAGCTAACCGAATCGATTTTGATATCCATTTGGATCGCAGTGATGCCTGTTGCAGTTCCTGCAACTTTGAAGTCCATGTCACCTAAGTGATCTTCGTCACCTAAGATATCTGTAAGAACGGCAACTTTGTCGCCTTCTTTGATAAGACCCATTGCCACTCCGGCAACGTTTCCTTTGATTTTAACACCGGCGTCCAACAACGCGTGAGTCGCAGCACAAACGGTACCCATTGAGCTTGAACCGTTCGATTCAAGAACTTCACCCACGATACGGATCGTGTACGGGAATGAAGCGTGGTCCGGAAGAATTGCTTTAACCGCGCGTTCTGCCAGATTACCGTGACCAATTTCGCGGCGGCCTTGACCACCGAAACGGCCCACTTCACCTACCGAATACGGAGGAAAGTTGTAATGTAATAAAAATTTCTTTTTATAAGCGCCGGTGATGGCTTCGATGTTCTGTTCGTCATCGCCTGTACCTAAAGTCACAGTACCTAAACATTGCGTTTCACCACGTTGGAAAAGACCTGAACCGTGGGCACGCGGCAAGATACCTACTTCACAAGTAATAGGTCGTACAGTTTTCAAATCACGGCCGTCGATACGTGAACCAGTGTCTAAAATCATTGAACGTGCAACACGGTATTTAACATCTTCAACAATTGTTGAAAGTTCTTTTTCGCGCTGTGCTTTTAACTTGTCGTCAGTAACTGAAGCCAATAAAGCTTCTTTGGCTGACTTTTTAGCTGCTTCAAAACCACTGTAACGGTCTTGCTTAATTTTTTGTGACATTGCTTTTTGAATCAATGGCATTAAATGATTTTCAGCAGTTGTTTTGAAATCCGCATCGATCACTTTTGGAGTGAAAGCGCGTTTTGCTTTTGAACCGGTTTTTTCTCTTAACTCATCTTGAATCTGTAACAAAGGCATCAAAGCCTGGTGACCGAACTTCAATGCAGCTAAAGCATCAGCTTCAGTGATGAACTGGCATTCGCCTTCTACCATTAAGATACCGTTTTTAGTTCCTGAAACAATGATGTCCATGTCAGACTTCGCTTTTTGTTCAGGAGTCGGGTTCGCAATAAATTGTCCGTCAACACGGCCAACCTGACATGCTGCTGTCGGGCCTGCGAACGGAATATCAGAAATATGTAAAGCTGCTGAAGCACCGATTGAAGCTAAAATTTCAACCGGGAATGCGCCGTCAGCGCTCAGGATTGACGCCACAACTTGTGTGTCGTTCATGTAGCCTTCAGGGAATAGAGGACGGATAGGACGGTCAACGAGACGAGCGTTCAATACCGACTCTGTACTTGGTTTACCTTCGCGTTTGAAATAGCCGCCCGGGATTTTTCCGATGGCGTAAAATTTTTCGATGAACTCAACAGTTAAAGGGAAAAAACCTTGATCAGGTTTTGCTTCTTTAGCTGATACCGCAGTAACGAGAACCATATTGTTTCCGCAAGAAACAAGTACTGAACCATCAGCTTGTTTTGCCAGGCGGCCGGTCTCGATTTTGATTTGATTGCCTGCGATTGTTGTTGTGACTGTGTTGATCATGTGACTCCTTAAAACTTTGAAGGCCCTTTCCCGGGCCTTCTTTTCATTCTTCTTCTTGTTTGATTATTTACGGATATCAAGAGCAGCAATCAGCTTTTCGTAACGGCTTTGGTCTTTTCTTTTTAAGTAGTCCAAAAGTTTACGACGTTGATTTACTGATTTAATAAGACCTTGGCGGCCATGGTTGTCTTTCTTGTGTGTAAGAAAGTGACCAGACAATTCATTAATTTTTGCAGTTAACAATGCAACTTGCACTTCTGGTGAACCAGTATCTAACTCACCTGTTTTGAATTTTTTTAAGATCTCTGATTTTTTTGTTTTTGTAACGGCCATTAACGTTCTCCTGTTTGTGTCTTTAAAAGACGGTTAATAGTCCTCGCTATCGGCATGGCTGACGTATAGAAAAGACGAGCTATTTTTGTAACAATGTAGCGGGAATTATACAAGTGATTTTCAGTAATTAAAGACTCTTTTGATGCTGAAGCCTTTGCCCTCTTCAAGCCCGACTAACGCCAGTAATTTGCCCTTTTCTTCAGGCAAAATCTGGATGATCCGGTCTTCGGACGGATTAAAACGTGCAATCAGCTGAGAACGCAGGCCATGGCTGATTTGGCCGTTTTTCATAAGGGCCGCATCCTGACCCTTAACTCGAATAGATTTAACCCCTTTAAGAGCGGAATCCAGGGGAACCAATAGATTGCTCACAGTTGCAGCACCTAAAGCCTCTAATTCTTCAAGGGTTTTAGCGTCTTCGAGCTTAAAGCTATGAGAAGCGGTTCGGATAAGACCGGTCATTGTAGCCCCGCAGCCCACATTTTCGCCCAAGAGCTGCACCCAAGAGCGGATAAAGCTGCCCTTAGAGCAACTCAAAGAATAGTCGGATGGGCTTGAAGAGCTGACATTCCAGAACTTCATAACCTTAGAGGGCTGCTCGACCGCTTCGCCGGATCTGGCGTATTCGTACAATTTTTTGCCGTCGACTTTTTTGGCTGAGAACATCGGAATCGGTAAATTAAAATCACCGGCTAGAGCAGTCGCTGTTTTCACAACGTCTTCAGGTGCGGTTGTGACCGGCTTTTCTGAAAGGACGGTTCCTGTAGAATCCAGTGAATCTGTTGTGACTCCAAGCTTTAAACTGACCTTATAAGACTTATCACCTTCAGTGACATAGGAGCTGAGCTTCGTCGCTTCTCCGATTAATAAAACCATCAAGCCGCTCGCTAACGGATCCAGCGTGCCACGGGTTCCTAAAATACGGCGAACCCGGGCCACCACATCATGACTGGTGAGGCCGCTGGGTTTATTCACAAGTAATAAACCGTTCAATCAATGTCCTCTTCTTCGAGGCGCGCTTTTACACTGGGATCAGTCGAAATTTCAGAAATTAGTTTTTCGATTTTCAAAATTTTTTCAGTGGTTTCGTCATTGTAAAAAGTGATCTTTGGGCAGTAACGCATTTTCATAACATGAGCGATCTCGTCCTGAATATCCGTCGCCCAGCTTTGGAGAATTTCGGCGGCATCGACTTCTTTTTTATCGTCGGTCTGAGGTGCGAAATACGTTACGAAGATTTGAGCGTGACGGAAGTCCGCAGGCATTTGCACGCGAGTGACCGTCACAACACCGGGCAAGTCATGACGAAGCTGGCGGATGATAAAACCCGACACAACTTCCTGCACTTCTTTTTCTACGCGCGCCTTACGGCGGCCGTCGCCCATGTTTTTCACTGGTCAAACCTCAGTCAAACCGCCGCAGCTTATGGAGCTGCGATCGGCGTCAATTCTCTTGCGATTTCTTCTTTAGTGTATGCTTCGATCGTGTCGCCAACTTTGATGTCGTTGAAGTTTTCGATGCCGATACCGCACTCAAAACCT
>JAJFMT010000120.1 GCA_020696855.1 Pseudobdellovibrio sp. | reverse complement strand
GGAGAGTTTGAAGTATTAAATCAGGCGCAAACGGTTGATGAAGAAAGAAAATCACAGCTGGTAAAAAAACTTTACAAGTTTGTTGATCATTACAAGGGGCTTTCACATGAATAATTATTTATGGGGACAGCCGTGGGCCTTTTTGCTTCTGCCGGTATTGGGGTTTTTGGTTTATCTGTTATTTTTCAAGAAAGATAAAAAACACGCCTACTTAAAAATGAGTACGCTTAAAAATTTTAAAAACTGGAAGAACAGAGGCCGGGTTTTCTTTTTAAATGTGAACTCGGCGTTGATCATCATTTCTGTTCTTCTTTTGATTTTAGCTTTAGCGCGTCCGCAACGTGCCGATTCGCAGGTGAAGCGCACGCTCGAAGGTTTAGATATCGTACTGGTGCTTGATATCTCAGACAGTATGCTGATCGAAGACATGAAGCCGTTAAACCGGCTGGAATCCGCCAAAGAAACGATTGCAAACTTCATTAAAGAGCGGCGCTCGGACCGTATTGGCGTTGTGATCTTCGCCGGTGAAGCCTTTACGCTTGTACCGCCGACTCTGGATTACCAACTGGTACTGGACAGGGTTGCGCAAATCACGACAGCACAAATGGCTCACATCAAAGACGGAACCGCTATCGGTGTAGGTATGGCCAGCGGGGCCGCGCGCCTTAAAGACTCTCAGGCTAAATCGCGCGTTATGATTTTCATGACGGACGGAGAAAACAACTCCGGAACCATTGACCCTGAAACCGGGCTAGAGATTGCCAAGGGTTACGGTTTGAAAATTTATACGATCGGTATCGGCCGCAGCGGCCCTACGAAGCTTCCTGTATACACGCAGGATATGTTCGGCAACCGGCATAAAAGTTATCAGCCGTTTGAAAGCACGGTTAACGATGAGCTGTTAACAAAAATGGCGCAAGACACAGGCGGCAAATACTTCCGCGCCACGAAAGAAGACTCGTTAAAGGGTGTCTTCAGTGAAATTAATAAACTTGAAACCACAAAAATTGAAGACAACAAATACACCCGCTATGAAGAGTTCTTTCCTTATTTTCTGGCGGCAGGCTTGGCGCTGTTTATTTTCAGCCGTCTGTTATCAATGACGGTATTGCGGGTGGTGCCGTGACGTCGTCGTACTTACGCTGGGGCAACAGCGATGCTTTTTATCTTTTGATTGTTGTGGCTTTACTTGTGGCCGGTTATTTTTATTTTGAAAAATCGTCTCAGCGCCGTCTTGATAAAGCGTTCGGTAAAAAAGTTGCGGCTTATCTCACGCAATCGGCGTCTTTGGTGAAGCGCCGGCTGCAAGTGCTGGTTCAGGCTTTGGCTTTAATTTTTATGATTGTAGCCCTGGCGCGACCGCAAGCGGGTGAAAGCCAGCAGGAAATCAAGAGTGAAGGTGTAGAGCTGTTAGTGCTGGCTGACGTTTCAGAAAGTATGCTGGCCGAAGACGTGAAGCCCTCACGCTTAGCGCAAATGAAAATTGAGCTTTCAAAATTACTGGAGTTGATGCCGGGAAATAAAATCGGAATCATTGCGTTTGCCGGCAGCAGTACTTTGCTTTCACCTTTGACGACAGATCCGAACGCATTACGAATGTATATTGATTCTTTAGATGTGAATTCAGTCAGCAGTCAGGGAACAAATTTTGAAACCGCGCTGAATTACGCGAAAGAAGCTTTTGATAAGGGCGGCGTCACGCAGGACGATGCCTCACGCACAACACGTGCGGTGTTAGTCGTGTCAGACGGTGAAGACCACGAAGAAGGCGCACTCGATGCCGCGAAGAAGCTGTCAAAAGACGGTATTCGCATTTTCAGCATCGCTTACGGAACCGAAAAAGGCGGAGCCATTCCTGACCGCGACCCTTACGGAAACGCCACAGGATTTAAAAAAGACAGCTCAGGACAGCCGGTATTAACCCAGGTTAAAGGGGAGTTTTTAAAATCATTGGCCCAATCGGGTGAAGGTCAGTTTTACTTTGCGTATTTTAACGGTGATCACCTTCGCCGTTTTGTCGATGACCTGGGTCAGCTTGAAAAAACCCAGTTTCAGTCCAGCATGATGACCCAGTATGAAGAAAAATTCACCTGGCCTCTTTTAGCAGGCCTCATCCTATTATTTATCAGTTTTTTAATCAATGACCGCAAATCAACCAGCGCTGAGTGGACAGGGAAATATGAAACTAACGAAGCTTAGTCTGATTATTTCAGGTCTTATTGTGTTAAGCAGCTGTGCGAAGAATGAGCCTTCCCTCTCAGTCCTCTGGCAGGATATGGAAGCGCGCAAGCAGCTGCAAGCCGAACGCTATGAAGAGGCTTTGCAATCGTACTATGAACTTGTAGAGAAAAATCCTGATTTAGCAGGAACTCATTCTAATATCGGTGTTATTTTAAATTTTATTCAGCGGCCTGAAGACGCTTTGAAATCTCTTGAGCATGCGTTAACGGTAGCAAAAGAAAATAAAGACCCGGCTGCTGAGTTTGCCGTGCATTTCAATTTAGGAGTTTACTTCGGCGCTAATAAAGATGTCGATCAGGCTTTAGAGCATTATCAGGCCGCACTGGAAATTGTGCCATCGTCAATTGAAGCAAAGACCAATATCGAACTTTTGGTTCAGCAGCAGCAAAAGCAGCAGGGTGAGGGCGGCGAGCAGTCGCAAAAGGACCAGCAAAATCAGAACGGCCAAAGCGGAGACAGTCAGAACCAGGACAACAAAAACGACCGCGACAATAAAGACGAAAAGAAAGACGGCGCTGACGATAAAAAGAAAGACGATAAAGATAAAGGCGAAAACGAAGAAGAAAAAAAAGAGAACGAAGGAAAGAAGCGCGAGAATTCTCCGAAATACAAGCCCCGCGCGTTTCAAGGGGAAGAGCTGTCTGAAGGTGATGTTAAAAAGATTTTAGGCGAGCTTCGTAATCAAGAGCAAAAAATCAGAGCGAATTTTGAGAAAAAAGAAAAAGGAAAGACTAAACGAAATGAAAAAGACTGGTAACAAGGTTGCATCCGTTTTTCTATTTTTAATGTTGATGGTGATTTTAAACAGTCACACTGTTTTTGCTGCTACGCAGGTCACAGCCACCGTTGACCGTGATCAAATGGGCATCGGCGATGCCGTGACGTTAACAGTTGAGGTCGAATCCGATGAAGACTTTGAAGGTGAAATGCCGAAGCTTCCGCGCATTGCAGGAATTGAAGAGATAAATTCCGTCATGGGCGGGCGGCAGTCTTCCAGCAGCATGTCGATCATTAACGGCAAAGCATCGTATTCAAAAAAAATCTCTCAGGCCTATCAGTATCTGCTTTCTCCGCAGAAAGAAGGAAAGTTCATTATTCCTGTGATTGACGTGCCGGTGAACGGTAAAACCTATCGCACGCAGCCGATTACGATTGAAGTGAAAGAAGAATTCCGCAATGGCGGCGGTAAAAAGAAGAATCAGGCAGGGGCGGGTGGCCGCAGATTCCCGCCGGGCTTCGGCGATGACGAAGATGAAGATCCGCTTCAGGGCCGCAACCCTGAAGATCTTTTTGAGCAAATGCTGCAGCAACAGCAGCGCATGCTGCGACAGGGTATTCCGGGAATTGCCGGTATTCCTCCTGTTGATAACAACGTGCCTTCGAAAAAACTGGATGTAAACACCAACGATCCGTTTTTTATTTACCTGGATGTCGATAAACGCGAAGTTTACGAGGGCGAGCAGGTGACGGCCAACTGGTATATTTACACAAAAGGAAATGTGGAATCACTTGACCGGGTTAAGTTTCCTGATCTGAAAGGTTTCTGGAAAGAAATCATTGAAGAAGTTCCGGCCCTGCAGTTTCAGGAAGAAATTGTAAACGGTGTGCGCTACAGAAAAGCGCTGCTTGCCAGTCACGCGCTGTTTCCGATCAAAGCCGGCTCTGCTGTTATTGATGAGTTCAGAATTAAAGCCAAAGTCCGAAACCTCACGCAGTTCGGCTGGGGTAAATCTTACGATGTAACAAAGGCCTCACGGCGGACGGAAATAAAAGTGCTTCCTTTGCCGCAGGAAGGCCGTACAACGAGCTTCTCAGGCGCGGTGGGCACTTATAAAGTGACGTTGCGGACGGATGCCACAACGTATCCCGCGAATCAGCCGTTTTCAATCCGTGTTCGTTACGACGGAATCGGAAATGCGAAGTTAATTGATCTGCCTGCGATTCAATGGCCTGAAGGGCTTGAGGTTTACGACACAAAAAGTGAAGCGAAGTTTTACAAAGAAGGTAACAGCTTTAAAGAATTTGAAATTCTTGTTATCCCGCGAAAGATGGGCGAAATGAAAATCCCTTCTTTGGAGCTCACGTACTTTGACCCGGCTCAGAAAAAATATGTTTCGTCCGCCACTGACGAAATTACACTGCAGATTACCGAAGGCACTGCAGCTCCGCCGAGTCAAACAGGCGGGATAACAACGGCTCCGCAAACAGAACAGGCATTTGTGCCGCAGCCGATTTTACAGTGGCCGGAGTTTTCTGTTTCATTCCGTGAATACCGCCTGCCGCTTTACTTCGGAATATTTGCGTTTGCACTTTTAGTAGTGATCGGCGTTTTTGTAAAACAACTTCGCGGCCTTACTTCTGAATCGGAAGTTTTCGCGCTGGCCGGAATAAAGCTTGAAAAAATTGAGCAGTCCATTTCGCAAAAAGATGTACGCAAAGCCGGTTCTGAAGCGACGAATCTACTTTACTTGCTGGTGGCCAATCTGGCGGGAAAGAAAAAAGCGGATCAAGAGCTTCATATTCTTGTAAAAGATATGACATCGCGGGATCAGCAAAATTATTTAGAGAGAATCAATGCCTTGTTTGATTATTTTCAGTTACTGGGCTTTTCTCCAGAGGAAATAATGCAGAACACATTGAGTCGCAAGCCTATTGACGAACAATTTAAGCAGTTAAAAGTATTAACCAAGGAAATTGTTGATAATTTGCGTAAAGAAGACAAAAATAATAGTTAGATATGTTGAAAATTATTGTCTCATTTTTAGTCGCCGGTTTGCTTTCGTCTTGCGCGAGCCAACCTATTACCGAACAGCAACCGGACAACGCTACTGCTGCCACCATTGAGTCCAAAGGTGATATCGATCACTTCCGTATTGCAGAAGAGCCTAAAGAGCCGAAGCAAACTAACGTACAAAAAATCGAAGAGCTGGAAATCATTCCAACCGAGATTAACGGCAGCGTTGAAAAATGGATTGCGTACTTTCAGGGCCGTGGCCGTCCTCACATGGAAAGATATTTATTACGTTCAACACGTTATGAAGCGTTAATGAAAAAAGTTTTGCGTGATAATAAACTTCCTGAAGATTTATTTTACGTAGCCCTGATTGAAAGCGGTTTCAGTTCTCAGGCGTTCAGCCACGCTTCGGCAGTAGGGTACTGGCAGTTTATTCGCGGTACAGGAAAGCGCTATAAATTAAATATCAACAAAATGGTCGATGACCGCCGTGACCCTGTATTATCAACTCAGGCAGCGGCTTATTATTTTAAAGATCTCTACGCTATGTTTAACTCATGGTATTTATCGATGGCTGCATACAATGTCGGTGAAGGCCGCGTTTTAAGAGCCATCAAGAAATACAATACAAGAGACTTCTGGGAGCTGGCCCGTAAAAAACGCGCTCTTCCTGCTGAAACAGACAATTACGTTCCGAAGTTTATCGCTGCTAAGTTGATCGCTAAGAACCCGGATAAATACGGCTTCGAAGGAATCGACTACATGCCGCCGATCGAATTCGATCACGTGACTTATGATAAACCGATCAATTTACGTATCATGGCTGAAAAGATGAGTATCAACTACGAAGACTTCAAAGCCTTAAACCCGAAGTATAAGGGCGAGATCGCGCCATTAGACAGCGATAAAAACCTGGGCCTGCGTATCCCGCCGGGCACTTACGAAATCGCAATGAATGCGGTTAAAGACGCTGTGGCCGACGAAGAAGTGTTCATTGCCGACAAAGATGAATTCCAGGATTACCGTGTAAAACGCGGCGAAACCTTCTCGACAATCGCAAGAAAGTTCAGAACAAACGTAGCTTACTTACGTGACGTCAACGACTACCCGAGAAAAAAGAAACTAAAAGTGGGAACAAAAATCCTGGTACCGGACCGTACCCCAATCGAAATCAAACGCCCGAACAAAAATCCTGGTACCGGACCGTACCCCAATCGAAATCAAACGCCCGGATTTAGTTGCTAAAATCAAAGTAAACAAAAAGAAATCAGCAAAAAAATCCACGCTGGCTAAAAACGACGATCAAAAATTCCACATAGTGAAAAAAGGCGATAACCTCTCATCAATCGCTAAAAAATACGAAGTGAGCATCTCAACTCTAACAAAGCTGAACAAACTAAAATCAAGATCAACACTAAGGCTGGGAATGAAAATAGCCATCCCGGAGAACAATAGACTATAGCAGCAACCTGCAGCTATAGTCTGAAACCCAAAAAAAGCAAAAATGAAATATCTTCTTCTCTTATTGTTGTGCGGATGCGCAACTCAACCATTAAAAACTCTTTCCGATTACAAATTTGTCGATCCAAAAATGATTGAGAAATATCAATCAACAGAAAGCGAAGCTAATGTTGTGATTACAAGAGATTCCGGTTTCACAGGATCCGCTTTCAATACATGGTTTTATGTTAATGGGGAAAAAGTGCTTTCAATTGGACCAAGTCAAAAAGCTTATCTTAAATTACCCCTTGGCCCATCTGTTTTTGGACTCTGCGTTCCTGCAACACCATGCAAAATACCCGATCTTGAGAGTGAAACTCAAATCCTACCTGGGTTAAATGTTTATCGTGTTAGTATATCAACTCAAATGCTGATGAGTATTTCAAAAACAACTTTGATTAAATAGCTGGTATTTCAAGACCTT
>JAJFMT010000119.1 GCA_020696855.1 Pseudobdellovibrio sp. | reverse complement strand
GCGTTTAACGGTGAACCGTTTCGGGTCGCAATTTGCCGGCGAATATGACTGCAGGCATGGCCCAGCTCATGACGGAAAGTCCAAAGCGTAGAACCGTCGTCATTGGCGCGGTCATAACGAGAGATGCTCACCATTCCGGGTGCAATCAATCCTAATTTATTTCTTAACTGAGGATGTTCTCTGATGGCGGCTTCTCTTGCCGCTTCTCTCTGAGATTCAGGCAAGCGCGATATACGTAAATGCCACCAGCTCATATAAATTTCATCCGGAGTCACGGTGAAGATACCGCTGTCACGGCCGGTGCAGCGGTCAGGCTCATTCGGGTGAGTGCTGGCACGCGGGTTCGTACAAAACTGTAAACGAACCGCTCTGAACGCTGTTGCGCACTCGCGGTTAGAGCCGCAACATCTTTGAACCGTGTTCGTCTTTGTTCGCGCGAACAACGCTTCCATTTGCTGTAACTCAGAACGTGATGCCATTGTCTGCCCGCGCTCGGCCATCTGTGCTGGCGATAGGTCACCATCGTAGTTGTCAGAGCTTTTATCCACTGAATCAGGGTTTTCACGAATTTGATCCGCCCAGGTTGGGACAGCAACTTCACTTATGCTGCTATTAGAACCTGTGCCCTCTTCCGGAGCTGAGTCGTCTCCTGAAGCGGCTGTTGAGCTGTCTCTCGGTGCCGTGATCACAATGGACTGAGTTTTTGGCCAATAAGGTTCGCAAACATCGTTCTGAAGTGTGCCACCGGAATTTAGCGTTCTAACGCTTGCACAAACTTGCTTCTGCTCAAGATCAACAGCACCGGCAACGGTTGCAATTGTTTCTTGTGCCTGAGAATTGTGTGCATAAACTGAGACTGAGAATTGCAAAAAAAATAGGAATAGGAATGAAAAGAGCTTCAGCGCCATGCTCTTTCATATTATCGGGTTAAATTTTGAAAATAAAGAACTGCAGCTTGCCGGATTAAGCTCGCAGGACCAACGGCCAGCGCCTTATAGCAGGTTCAGCTCAACATAGACAGGCAAGTGATCTGAAATCCCTGTGCCGTCGGTCTTACTGAAGCGCTTAGGAGAGCCGTTGTCATTCAACTGCGTTTCAGCAGATTTCGGAGTCGTGGCTGTTTCAGGCAACATGACTTTTTCACGGGTTAAAATAGCATCTAGGTAATCCCAGCGGCCATTGTAAAAGTAACTGCCCTGCCATTTGCCCGGAGCTACCAGGTGAGTCACCTGAAAGTCTTTGAAGATGCCACTGTAAATTTTTTCGCGCTCTTCTTCTGAATTATTAACGTTGGTATCGCCGCCCGCAACAACGTAGTCCGCATTTGCATGAGTCATCAGATCACGCAGTAATTCTGAAGCGGCTTTTCGTTGCTCTACCGGATTGGCCTGCGAAGGAAAGTGAACAGCAAAAGCACGGATGACCTTTCCGTTAGGTAATTTCAGAGGAACTTCTAAAATTCCACGGGTCGGGTTCACATCTGAAAACGGCATTTTGTGAAGCTTTGCTTCGCCTGCAACCGGAAACCGTGAAATGATTCCCACATCAATTCCGCGCTCGTCATCGCCTTCAAGAAGTGAAACCGTTTTGTAACCGGCTGCGGCCAGTTCACGGTCACGCAATTGATTTAAGGCATTGATGTTTTCAACTTCTTCAACAAATAAAATATCGGGGCCCTGACCGTTTTGAACCTGCAGAATTCCTTTGGCAACGCGCGAAAGTTTTTTTGCAAAAACATCGTCTGCCACCGGCGTTTCGCCGTTGTCACTGACGTTGTCAAAAAGGTTTTCAAGATTGTATGCCATAACTGAAACTTTAAGGCCGGTCGGCTCTGGCGGTACCGGATTAACTTTTACCGGCGGCGTAACCGGTGCCGGCGGAGTCTTCGGTGTTGCCGCTTTCGGAGCCGGATTCCCAGGCTGCGTTTTCTGCTTTGAAGGAGGCGCCTGTTGACAAGAAAACAACGAAGCGATCAATAAAGAGTTCACTAGAAAATAATTAATTTTAGACATGTCCCCACCCCAGTCTGACACCAGTTATTGCTTTACTATGTGCAAGGAGCAAGTCCAGGGCCACGCGAATGAAAAATTTTCTATTCCTTTTGCCACCATTTCCTTCGATGCGCACCGTCATATCGCGGAAGTATCAGGCATTTTCATGACACCGCCCTCTTCTAAAACTAGAATTTTACCGGATGAAACACGTAATTGCGATGGATCTCGGCGGAACCAAAATTTTAGCCGCCGTGGTTAACGAAAAAGGAAAAATCGTAAAGCAAATTAAAGCTCATACGCAATTAGAGGGCGGATGGCCTGTATTAAAAAACCAGATCGTCGAAATCTGCCGTGAGCTCATGAATTCCGGAAAAAAAATCACCGCAATTGGCTTCGGATCAGCAGGCCCGCTGCATGCAAAAAGCGGAGTTCTCTTAGACCCGACCAACTTCGGCTGGAAGAAAAAGAAAATCAATTTCGTTAAAGATCTTTCTAAAGTTTTAAAGTTACCGATCGTTTTTGATAATGATGCCGTAGCCGCAGTTCTTGGCGAACGCTGGCTGAAGCACTCACCCGCGAATACCATTTGCATTACACTCGGCACAGGCTTGGGGCTTGGCGTTTTGATTGACGATCACGTGCTGCGAGGCCGCGGCGGCTTGCATTCTGAAGGCGGTCATCTGATTTTGCGCCCGCAGGATCACGACGCTCACTGCGAGTGCGGCGCCCCCGGTTGCGCTGAAGGGTTTTTATCCGGCGTTAACTTCGTAAAGTGGGTTTCAAAAAGAACAGGCCGCAAATTTAAAGACGCTAAAGAGCTCAGCGAGTTAGCCAAAGGCGGAGACATCGAAGTTTCACGCTATTTTGCCGAATACGCAGAGTTAATGGCGCAGTATCTTTGCAGTCTTGTGGTTTTATACTACCCGACTGAAATTGTTTTTTCAGGCTCATTTGCACAGGCTGCAGATTTGTTTTTACCACAGACCAAAAAAATAATGGCCGAGTCGCTGGCGCGCCAGCAGGCTTCGCATAAAATTATTCCGAAGATCAGAGTGTCGCGTTTGAATAACACAAACGGCTTAATGGGCGCAGCCTATATGGCCTTCCAATACAAAACCTACCACTCATAAGGTGCCAGATCCTCTTTGAGGCAAAATGTGCCGGAGTCCCTTTTAAAACGGTCGGATGTTTTTCTTTTTTACTTTTTCTTGTAAGAAGCCGTGAAACCATTTGTACTTTTTTAATTTACTTTTTTGCGGTTCGCGGTTTTCTGTCAGTGACTCGTATACTTCCTGCACTTCAGGAAGCCCGATTTTTGTAAACTCATCAACGTTACGGTTCGGTAAAAATTCTGAGAACCTTAAAGTTTCACCTTTATAAACTTCAGAGTAAATTTTAGCTTTGATTTTATATTGCGCCTCTGAAAGCCGAAAGATTTTTTCAGCATGACAGTTATAAGCCGGCGCCCATACCGGAGTCTTTTTCGCAAAGACCGAATGAACCGCGAAGCTCACGTCCTGGTGATGTGGGTGCCCGTACTCGCCGGTTACCCCGTGCGTGTAAACTTCAGTTGGCTTCGGTAAGGCCTGAAGCTTTTCCATCAGGCGTGAAATATCCAGACGCTTCTCATAAATATCCGGGAAGTCCCAGTGAAGCGACTTTGTCACTTTCAGCTTTTTGCAGGCCTGCTTAAACTGAAGGGCTCTGTGCGCCCCTTGCCCATCGGCATTGCCGTCCGTAACGCAAATAACAGTCCACGGAAGCTCTTGCTGCTGCTGAACAGCCGCAGAAAAGAACAGGGTTTCATCATCGGGATGAGCCACCACCAATAACCGGTATTTTTCGATATTTCTTTTAGACATGAATCACCAAATTTATTAGAGTATTGTAATTATGAAAAAGATCGTAGTTCAAGGGCAAAACGAATGGGTGCAGGCCGCGGCACTTTGGCTTAATGAAAAACACCAGTCTTATAAAGCAAAAAGTCTTTATGTACCTGCCGGTGAAACGCCAAAACCTCTATACCGCGACTGGGAAGCCCGTAAACCCGAGTGTTTAAACAACATGAAGATGATCCAGATCGACGACGTCCTGGACGGCGACAAAAAGAATATCTTCAAACAATTCTTTTTCGATGAACTGCCAAGCTACGCTCCCCGCATTGAGTATTTCGAATCAGGTGAAAGCCAGGCCGATTTAGGAATTTTAGGTTTAGGAATGAACGGCCACGTGGCTTTTCATGAGCCGGGCCTTGCGCCGAATTTTTACAGCGGCTGCGTGCAATTACAAAATGAAACCCTTCATAATCTGGGGCTCGCAAACGGCACCTGGGGCAAAACCTACGGCGCCCATGCGTTTTACAAATGCAAAGCTTTACTGATTGCCGTTAAAGGCGAAAAGAAAAAAGACATTCTGATGCGCACACTTGAAGGCGGCCAGCGCATGGCAAAAGAAGTTCCGGCTTGTGCATTGTTAAACCACCCGGATCTGACCATCCTGACGGATTTTCAAATATAGTTTACTCCGGCTTACTTACCGGCTGAATGATTTTTTCGATCTTAATGGCGAAGTGATCGTCCGAGAATTTAATTTCTGCACTGATGATCGCGCCTTTTTTTAGTTTTTCAAATTCCGTTTTCTTTGTGGCCTTCTCAAGAAACTTCGAAATAAAAGGCTCATGACCGACGACAACCAGCTTCTTTTCTTTTCTGGTCTTCAGCCATTTTATAAAATGAAGAGGAGA
Source organism: Pseudobdellovibrio sp. (assembly GCA_020696855.1). Lineage (GTDB taxonomy): Bacteria > Bdellovibrionota > Bdellovibrionia > Bdellovibrionales > Bdellovibrionaceae > Pseudobdellovibrio. The sequence goes on along the minus strand of JAJFMT010000119.1, from coordinate 1,492 downwards.
ATCATCCGGAGTGAGTCTTTTAACGACTTCACTTGGCCGCACCGTTTTTCTTGCCGGTAACGACTGCAGTAAAAGCTCCAGCGTTTCTTTCGCCCTTAAGTATTCTGATGAAACAAATAAATCAGTTCCGGAAAATTCTTTTTGATTCAATTTTACATGTTCGCAAAACTTGGCTTTTCCTTTTTTGGTTAAAGGCCGGTCCTCGTCTGAAACACCCTTTAACAACGCCTTCACTCGGTCCATCGCCTTGGCGTGCCGCACTAGAATTAATTTCATGATTACAGCATAAATTTAAAAATAACCAATATCACCTAATAACAAAAACCTGGACCAAGTTCCAATACTGCGTAAAAAACGAGTCAACGCCTGACCAAAACAAACTCCCCTCGCTAGAATGTAAGAGCACATCCAAACCAGTGGCCAAATTTTCGAGGGGGAAAATGAAATCACGAATGATCAAGCACCTTGCGTTCTTATTACTGACATTAAATTCACTTGCAGCTGTCGCAGGAATCCAGCCAAAACTTTCAAAAGCTGAACTGATTGAAAAATACAGACACGAACCGACCAAAGAAGAATTACACCGCGTTCTTAACGCTCCGTTAAGCGCCGATTCTGACTTAGGCGGCAAAGCAGTTGACTGGCGCCCGGCTCCTGAAATTTCTGATTACAAATTTGTTCTTCTCAGCTCTGAAGCGGGATTTTCTGAAGCGGCGAATTTGCGTTACACAATCGCTAAAAATTTACCTGAAGGGGTGAAGCTGGTTTTACTTGTCAGCAACTCAAATGCAGAACGTGTGAAGCAGGTTTACTCTCAGTACATTTCTCCTGACCGTCTAATTCTGGCAAAAGACACCAGCATTGAAGGCGGCTTCTGGGCACGCGATTCGTTTCCTTACCCGGTGGTGAATGGCCAGGGCCAGTTATCATTGGTAGGAGCAAAGTATTATAGAACCTTCCGCTCGTCTCCGGCTGTTGCGGCTTCTTTAGGTTTAAATATGGTTCGTCCGAACTTTACCTTCGTGGGCGGAAACTTAATGGCAGACGAAAACGGCGTTTGTTTTACGATCGACAGTTACCGCAAATTTACAACAACAGAAAATGATCTGTTAAATGTATACGGCTGCAAAACGGTTCACGTCCTTAAACGTTACAGCGGCATCGGCGATGTTGATGAAGTTGTAAAAACAATGGGTAACAATGTGATTTTAACCAACACACCTGAATACGTTAATGACTTCAAAAGCTGGGGTTACACGGTTGTAATGATGCCCGCTGTGCCGAACAGCTACCGCACTTATGTGAATTCACTTGTGGTGGGAAAAACAGTTTTTATGCCGACATACGGTATCAGTACCGATGCTCAAGCTAAAAAAGTTTATGAAGACTTAGGCTACACAGTTGTAGGCATTCCATCGAATACGTTGTCTGATGACATGCACGGCTCAGTTCACTGCCAAACAATGGCCTACCCGGCGATCAACGAACAGCA
>JAJFMT010000118.1 GCA_020696855.1 Pseudobdellovibrio sp. | reverse complement strand
GGTGTGAATGCTTTTGTTGTTCACCCTGACTGCCACCCGCACGTGTTAGAGGTTTTAGAAACGCGCTGCGAGCCGCTGGGTATCGAGATGATCGTTACTGACCCGGCGAAGTATGATTACAAAAAAGAAATCTTTGCTGCGATTTTTCAGTACCCGTGCTCTAGCGGAGCGGTTGAAGATTACAAAGCTGTTACAGCCAAACTTCATGATCATGGCGCTTTAGTTATTGCCTCTGTTGATCTGCTGGCATTGACTTTGTTAACCCCTCCGGGTGAATGGGGTGCGGATATCGTTGTGGGTAACTCTCAACGTTTTGGCGTGCCACTCGGTTACGGCGGACCTCATGCGGCCTTCTTAGCAACTAAAGATGCTTACAAGCGTTCGCTTCCTGGCCGCCTAGTCGGCGTTTCTGTCGACAGTCACGGTAACCGCGCTTTACGTTTGGCTTTACAAACGCGCGAGCAGCACATCCGCCGCGATAAAGCGACATCAAATATTTGTACAGCCCAGGTTCTGTTAGCGAACATGGCTGCCATGTACGCAGTTTACCACGGCCCTGAAGGTTTAAAGAAAATCGCATTGAAAGTTCACCGCTTGACTCAGCTTGCGGCCTTAGGTTTGAAAAAACTGGGTCATCAGGTTGAAACAACAAGTGTGTTTGACACATTGAAAATTAAAACCAGCGAAGTTTTCACCATTAAAAAAATGGCTGAAGCTCAGCAAATTAATTTATGCTACACCGTTGACGGTGTTAGCTTCTCATTAAATGAAACCAGCACTCTGGCCACCGTTGAAAAAATCTTAACGGCATTTAACAAAGGACAGGCTTCAGGTTTAGATTTAAATGAACTTGAAAAACAGGTGCAAAGCGGCGTTGACTCTTCACTGGTCAGAACATCTTCTTACTTAACTCATCCGACTTTTAACAGCTATCATTCTGAAACTGAACTGATGCGCTATATTTACAGCTTACAAAATAAAGATGTAACGCTGACGCATTCAATGATTCCATTGGGCTCTTGCACAATGAAACTGAACGCAGCGACAGAGCTGATTCCGGTTTCATGGCCTGAGATTAATAAAATTCACCCGTTTGCCCCCGTAGACCAAACGAAAGGTTACCAGGCGCTGATTAAAGATCTTCAGGATAAGTTGTGCGCAATCACCGGCTTTCATGCGGTGTCGTTGCAGCCGAACTCCGGCGCGCAGGGCGAATACGCGGGTTTACTTGTTATTCGTGAATACTTTTTGAAGAACAATCAGGCGCACAGAAATATCTGCCTAATTCCATCTTCTGCGCATGGAACTAATCCGGCTTCAGCTGTGATGGTGGGTTTTCAGGTGGTTGTTGTTAACTGTGATGAAAACGGAAACGTTGATATCGCCGACTTAAAAGCAAAAGCTGAATTACACAAAGACAACTTAGCGGCGTTAATGGTGACTTACCCATCGACACACGGTGTGTTTGAAGAAGCCATCGTTGAAATCTGTGACGTCATTCATAAAAACGGCGGCCAGGTTTACATGGACGGCGCTAACTTAAATGCTTTAGTGGGCTTAGCATTGCCTGGGAAATTCGGCCCGGATGTTTCGCACATGAACTTACACAAAACATTTGCGATTCCTCACGGTGGCGGCGGCCCGGGTGTAGGCCCGATCGGCGTAGCGAAGCATTTGGCTCCTTACTTACCGACGCATTCTTTGATTCCTGAAGCGGGTCCGCAATCCGGTGTTAGCTCAACAACCTCTGCCCCTTGGGGAAGCGCCAGCATTTTACCGATCAGCTGGTCTTACATTACAATGATGGGCGATAACGGCTTACGTGAAGCAACAGTAACCAGTATTTTAAACGCAAACTACATTGCTAAACGTTTAGCACCGCACTACCCGATTGTTTACAAAGGTAAAGAAGGCTTAGTGGCGCACGAATGTATCGTTGATGTTCGCCCTCTTAAAAAATCTTTTGATGTCGACGTAACGGATATCGCAAAACGTCTTATCGATTACGGTTTTCATGCTCCGACGATGTCGTGGCCGGTGGCCGGCACATTGATGATCGAGCCGACTGAGTCAGAAAGCAAAGCAGAGCTTGATAGATTCTGTGATGCCATGATTGAAATCCGCAAAGAAGCTGAACAGCTTCCTGAGCTGGTGAAAAACGCTCCGTACACAACGTCCACGTTGTTGTCTGCTGAATGGAAGTATTCTTTCAGCAAAGAAAAAGCGGCGTTTCCTTTGAAATGGTTACGCAATAATAAATACTGGCCTCCTGTTGGCCGCGTTGACAACGCTTACGGCGACCGTAATGTTGTTTGCTCGTGCCCCCCAATGGAAGATTACGCCTAACCTTTTGTGAATAAGCCGAAGGTATTACTCATTAGACTGGATAAAATCGGAGACCTGATCTGCACCTTACCGGTCGATCAGGTTTTGGATCCGGAACAGTATGATGTGACCTGGGCCGTGCAAAAAGGATTGGGTTCAGTTGTTAACTTAGGCGACAAATCCCGAAAGTTTTTAGAACTCGATAAAGCCGATGCAAAAATTTCTGCTGCCCGCCTTCGTGATTTTTTAAAATCTGAAAATTTCGATTACGCTGTCAGCTTTCAGTGTCCTTGGTGGGTTAATTTTGAACTGTTCAAAGCGGGAATCAAACACCGAGCAGGCGTCAAAAGCCAGTGGCACAGCTTTCTGTTTTTAAACGAAGCTGTACGTCAGCGCCGGTCTTTAGCCGAAAAGCATGAGTTCGATTACAATTTAGAAATCGTGTTAAAGACATTCGGCTTAAAGCAAACGAAAGAGTTCATTCAATTCCGAATCGATAAACCTAAGCAAAAAGATTTATTATTTAAATACAATTTATCAGAAAACGATTATGTGGTTGTGCATCCGGGAATGTCAGGCTCTGCCCTGAACTGGCCGCAAAGCAGTTACATTGATTATATTCAGAAGCTGTTAGACCAGAATAAAAAAGTTGTCATCACCGGCACCGACAGTGATGAACCCTATTTAACAGAGATTAAAAAGAAGTATGCAGATCACGCGCAGGTGTTGTGGCTTCAGTCGAAGCTTAACTTAAATGAACTTGTGCAGCTTCTGGCTTACGCGGATTATGTTGTTGTCCCATCTACAGGCGTTGCACATATAGCGGCTTCTGTCGGCGCTAAAGTAAAAGCCATCTTCTCGCCTGTGCGGGTACATCACCCGAAGCGCTGGGCACCACGCGGCAGCGATGTCGAAATCTGGATGATCAATGTTTCCTGAGTTGCCTACAGAAAAAATCTCTTACCTTGCAGAATCCGTATTAAAGCTTTCGGATTATTACATTCAAAACCCGAATGGCGAAACGCCCTGGAGCGAAAAGTACTGTCAGGTGGCATACCGGCATTACTATTTACCTTTGAATTTTATTCGTCTTAAAAATGTGGTTCGTCATGGGCAGGATGTCGGTTTTTTTGACGGACTGAAGGTTTTTGTAGACTGGGGCTGCGGGCCCGGCACCGCAAGTTTAGCGCTGGCCGCAGATGCGAAGTTAAAAACCCAAATTGAAAAACAGATCCTTTACGACATTTCTCCTGCGGCAGTGGAATCATTTTCTGACTTACACTCTGATTTAGTGAATGTACAAAAATTAAAAACACTGCGGCTGGAATCAGCCGGCGGCAAATCTTCGTGTCTGGTGTTTTCATACAGCTTAACTGAAATTAACGAACTGCCTCCCGGATGGGAGCAATACGAAGCTTTAATGATTGCTGAGCCTTCCACTTCAGAAGACGGACGAAAGCTTTTATTACTTCGCGAAATGCTGATTAAAAAAGGTTACTACATGTGGGCCCCGTGCACTCATCAGAATGCCTGCCCGCTTTTGGTGAATTCTAAGCACGACTGGTGTCATGACCGTGCCGCTGTGACAGCGCCTGCGTGGTTTACACAGCTGGAACAAATGCTGCCAATGAAGAATAAAACTGTCACCACAAGTTACCTACTCGTAAGAAAAACTCCGCCGCTGGCAAAAATTGGCGGCTTTGCGAGATTAGTGGGAGATTCTCTTGAAGAAAAAGGCAAAACCCGCCAACTGGTCTGCCGCGGCCCCCAGCGTGAATTCCTGACATGGATGCACAAATCCATCGAACCGCAAATCTTACCGCGCGGTGAACTCGTCACTTTGCCTGATGATATCGAAGTAAAATCGAACGAACTGCGTCTGAAATCCCCGCTTTAGTTACAGACGGCATTACCGAATCACATACCCGTTTAATTGGACATTTAATTTTTAATATGTAACTTTTAATAGATGCGCCGCTACCCTTATTTTGATTTTTTAAGATTCGTCGCCGTGTTGCTGGTCATCGGCCGGCACTGGCCGCTGGGGTGGATCCACGAAGGCAAACCGGAATTGGAAAGGTTCCTTTACGGCTGGAAGACCGGTGGCTGGTGCGGAGTTGATTTATTTTTTGTACTGAGCGGTTTCCTGGTTTCAGGGCTTCTATTCAATGAATATACACGCTTTCAAACTGTCGATCTTAAAAGGTTCTTTATTCGAAGAGCTTTCAAAATATTTCCGCCCTATTTGGCGTTCTGGCTTCCGTCGGGAGTCATCGCGTATTACTTCGGGCTTCCGGTTTATGCTCACGTAACAGTTAAAAAATGGCTGTTAGATCTTTCCTTCGTGCAAAACTTCTTTCCGGGCGTGTGGCATCACACATGGTCATTAGCGGTAGAAGAACATTTCTATCTGTTCATTGCGTTTTTTATTTTTTCGATAAGAAACCGTATACGGTATTTTTACCCTGTTTCGGTTTTCATTTTAGTGGCGACTTTACTTGTGCGTAATCACACCTACTTGCTGGGTCATCCGGTTTTTTTCTACACTCATACAAGAATTGATTCACTTCTATTCGGGGCTTTGCTTTCTTATTTTTACCATTTCACCTCACTGAAAGATTACAAACTTAAAGGTTGGCAAACTTTGCTTCTCGTTGTTTTAGGTGTTCTGATGGCCTCTCCGAATTTTTTTCGCGATTTAAAAGAAGGGCCTTACATTTTTACTTACGGCCTGACGGTTAATTATCTGGCTTCGGGCTTCCTGGTGATGGCAGCGGTGCTGTCTCATGGAAGGTACGAAAAATATCTGGGCGTCTTTAATTTGATCGGGCGCAGCTCGTATTCGGTTTACCTGTGGCATGTACCGATTTTATGGATATTTTGGTACGGTCTTGAATCGAAAAGAACATTTGGCATTTCTAACTTCTGGCAGCTGGTTATTTATATGATAACAACAATCGCGGTCGGTATCGCCATGACAAAGCTGATTGAAGGCCCTGCGCTCAGATTTCGCGACCGGATATTTCCTAGAAGTGAGAAACCAGCGAGTGAAAATTTAAAATAAAATAAAGCAGAGTGGCCGGATTACCTAAAAAGTAAAAAGCGGTCATCCACGCGAGTGTCATTGGCACCGATGCCTCATTTAAATAGACAATGAAGCCGAATAGCGAAAGCCCGATGTACAAATCAATGATCACTTGCTGGCCCCATCTATAAGCCCAAACGGCCTTTACTGATTTCCAGAAGTTTTCTGCTTTGAACAGATAAAGGGTATAAAGTGAAAACACGACAAATAAAATGATTGCGAGCCAGCGAATTATTTCCATGATTTATTTAAGCACCGTTCTTTAGCCGCTCCAACCGAAATCAGTCCCAAGGCGAACAGTGAACTTCTGTTACGGCGTATTCGCTGTAATCGCTTTCTCGCGACAGCGTCACGCTGCAGTAATTAGGGATACCGTCTTCTTCTTTGTGGCCCGGCGCGATTCCCGCTACTTCGATTTCGTTCGTGCGAACGAATACCAGTTCTAATTCAGTTACGTCTTTTGCTGATAGTTTGATTCCCTGAGAGCGCTCCTCTTTGACGATGGCACTAATGACCATGCCCTGTAATTTTGAAAGCTTAAGGCTGACGATTTCTTCTGCCTGAGCGCTGAAAGCCGCTACCAGCACAGAAACGCAAATTAATGATTTTATTAATGTTTTCATAATTTCCTCCGAAGAAATTTTTTTGTTCGTTAGTATGCGCTTTTTATAACGTCTAGTTTTTTAAAACCAAACAAACATTTTTGTATATTTAATATACGTTTATGTATATTGTAGACTGAAACGAGGTTAGGAAGAGATGATACCGCTGCATCTGATTGAAACTTTTGTGATCTACGCTGAGAACCAGAATCTGGCTAAGACCGCGAAAATCCTGGGGCAAACACAGCCTTCGGCTTCCCGTCAGATCGTGCAGTTCCAAGGCTACTTTAAGAAGTCGTTGTTTCAGCA
>JAJFMT010000117.1 GCA_020696855.1 Pseudobdellovibrio sp. | reverse complement strand
GTCAGCGTTTTCGGGCCGGGAAGCGATATTACTTCAACCTGGTCTGATTCTGATTCAGCAACGAACAAAATCAGCGGCACTTCGATGGCGACTCCGCACGTGGCCGGCGTAGCGGCGCTTTACTTAAGTGAACATGCATCTGCAAGTCCTTCAGAGGTGAAGTCAGCACTCCTGGGTTCAAGCCAATCCGGCCGCGTGACAGATGCTAAAGGTTCACCGAATAAATTAATCTCAACAGCATTTTTAATGGGAGCTCCTCAGCCGCCGCCAGGACCGTCTGTGCCAAAACTTTCAAATAACGTTCCTGTAAGTAATTTAAGTGATGGAACACGCTCGGCTGAAAAAACCTATACTGTTGAAGTTCCTTCGGGAAGTAAAAAACTAACTGTGTCTTCAAGTGGCGGCCGCGGCGATGTTGACCTGTATGTTAAATTCGGATCTAAACCGACAGGATCAAGTTATGATTGCCGCCCTTATAAAACCGGCAATAACGAAAGCTGCTCTTTAAGCTCTCCCCGTGCAGGAACTTTTTATGTCGTCTTAAAAACTTATGCTGCCTACTCAGGAGTTACGCTGAAGGCCGTGGTTGAAAAATAACAGATATTAAAAAAGACCTTTTTGATAAACCACACGGGCAGCATCTAGCTGCCCGTTGTCTTTTGGAGCCAGATACACAACCTCATGGCCCACTAAAAGACGGTCCGCATCTGACTGAAAGTAGACGTTGTCGGATTTAGAATACCACTGAGCTGTGTAGAAAATTCCGTAACTTTCGCCGGTAGAATCACGGACAACGACCGGAAGCTCGCCTCTGAATATTTGCGCTTCGTTTTTAACGGCTGTCCACATGTCCGGATTATTTTCAGCGTTGATAAAAAACCAGGACCAGTAAGCGAATGCCACAACCAGAAGTGAAACCGGCACAGCCCAAAGCCGTCGCGAGCCCATCTTCTTCCAGATGTCATACACGGCTTCGCCTACAAAGACCGATCCTGCGACTAAAATCCCTGTCACATGCTGAGAGCTGTCTTTTTTTATAAGAACAAAAGCGGCCATGTTAAAAGCAAGGTAAATCAAAAAAGAAACAAACAGTGGATCGCGGCGTTTACGCTTCCACGCATCGGTTGCAGCAAACCACACCCCGAAAATAAAAAATTCCAGAAAGTAAACCTGAATGGCCGTCATCACATAACCGAACTGTGATGATTTATCTGCCCCGTTCGGATTGAAAAAGCGGTTCACAAATTGTCTTTGCCAGTAAGTTGCACTCCACTGCCCGGCCCACACAGCTTGATCGAGCAAAAGCCAAGCAGCCACAGGGATCAGAACTCCCGCCCCTGTGATTAAAGAAATTTTTGCCGCCGCTTTCAGTGACCGGCGCTGAACAAAAAGCTGAATATAAACGGCGGTCAAAATAAGGGCCGCCAGGTTCGGCAGAAGTTCAAGCCCTTTTGTTAGAAAAGCAGCGCCCATTAAGATTCCCGCTAAAAATGCGCTTCGCCCGAACACCAAAACCAAAATCGAAACCAGAGACAGCCACTGCGCCATAGGATCCAGTGATGGCTGCGAAATCTGAATGATGTAAGTGGCGTTCAGTAATAGCGCATACCCCGCGATAATTCCGACTGACTGAACTTTTTTGCCGGCACTTAATTGTGACGCTTTGTAAACAGTAAATAATGAAAATGCAGCCACCAGATAATTCGGAAGTTTTAAAACAATGTCAGACGATCCGAAAAACTTCACAAACAGCGAAGCAAAATAAATAAAAAGATACGGATGATCTGCATAGGCATTGGTGTGATCCCACCGCGGAAGCTGAGCGCTTGTCCAGCCGCCGGCCAGCTCTCGGGCCAGCCACGCATACACAGCGCCATCGCCATGAATTGTAGACCAAAGTGTTTGTGCCGTTATCAAAAGAAAGAACGTTAACACCGCAACAATAGCAAAAAAGTTTTCCTGCAAAAACACACGGGTTTTTGATGCAGCTGCGGAAGCGGAATGAGCGGTCGTTACACTCTGGTTTTGCATGGTTTTAAGTCTCAAGAGTGTGCAATTTTTCAGGCTTTGACAACCATTCTCGGATAGAGGAATGGATTTTTATAAATTTTGCAGGCTAATTCAGCACCTAATCACTTACGGACCTGATAACAGAGTTTTGCTCCCGGTAAACCGAAGACATTTTGCCCGGGGAAAACATGATTCAGAAATATTTTACCGTCTTCTCGCCAGACCTTTTTGCCAATCGCCTTGCCTTCTGAGAACTTCGCAAAAAGATATACCGGTCCTGATTCGTACCACTCCCAGGACTCACCGTGGTACTGACCGTTTTTGTATTCATAATGAAAACGTCTTTTACCGCTGGGATACCAGCCCTCAAAAGTTCCATCTTTGTTTTCATTCTTAAAAGTTCCGACTGAAGCCGTTTTTCCGTTGGCGTAGATTTCTTTTTGAACCCCGTCTTTAATTCCGTTTTTGTATTCTGTTTCACGTGTTACTTCGGCCAGCGCGAATACTTCTTTTACAATTCCGGAAAACGGCTGCCCTTTGTAGAGAAGGCGGTCACCTTTATACGTAATATCTTCACTTGGTCTCTGAATGACTTTCGTGCAGGAAGAAAAAAGAATTAACAGCAACAGCCATCTCATTTGATCAGGCTTTCTGCGTCCCGGATCATTTCGGCAACGGACTCAGGCCGGCGGCCGCTGTAAATTCCACGGAGATTTTGATTTTGATCGATCAGATAAATAATTTCGGAATGCAGAAAATCACTTTCACTTAATTTGCCCCGGCTGTCTTCCATTCTGGAAAAAGTATCGGCGTCAAAACTTTCGCGTGCCAGTCTGTAAATTGATTGCCTGTCACCTGTTAAAAGATGCCATGTTTTACGGTTGATACGGTTTTTTTCGGCATAGGATTTTAAAACCTGTGGAGTATCACTTTCAGGAGTCAGTGAAAACGAGACAATTTTAAAGCGGCCTTCATTTATGAAATGCTTTTGTGCCGGTTGCAGATTCTTGGTTGTCATCGGGCAAATACCAGGGCACTTCGAGTAAAAAAAAGTGACTGCCGTTACTTTATCGTTCAGATTTTCTTTTTGAAAAGTCTGCCCGTTCTGGTCTTTAAGGCTGAACTCAGCCAGAGTTCTAACAGGCGGAGCATTTTTTAAATTCCAGACAGGCCGCAAATCTTTGCCTGCAATAAACGGCAAACCTTCGCCGCCGGTTTCGTCAAACGCAGTTAATTCAGGCGGGTATTCAGATGCAATTTCGGTTTTTTTCGAACAAGCTACAGCCAGAACCGAAACTAAAATCAGGACAAGCTTCACTGAACGGAACCTCTGGTCCCGCGAAAGTATGTCCCGATGATATCAGCATTCACTCCGCTGCCGTTTTTCACGTGATAACAGTAAGTCCCCGTCGGGAAATGCGTCGTCGTACAGGAAACCGCATGCGTTGTTGCATCAAGTGTTGGGTACGCGCCACTCTGCATTTTTTTACCGTAAACCGGGTATCCATCCATCATGACGCCGATCAAAGAGCTGTCGTCATCCGTTAGAAAGTAAGGCTCCGTATGATGATGATATTTGCCGGTGTTCTGAGGATGCCCGTCTCCGTTATCCATAGTTTGAAATTCCGTGGCAAGACTGTCACCCGGAGCGGCCTGGTTGTTGAAAAGACAAACGCCGTAAGTACTGAGACCCAAACAATCAAGCCCTGACCCTTGCGTAACATCTAACCCCGATGATTTAAATGTTGGAGTTTTCGGAATTGTCATTGTGATGGACTGAGTGGAAATTCGGTTCGGATTCATTGTTCGCGAAACTCCGTCGGAAAGACCTGTGGTAGGAAACGCAACAAAATTAGTAGACGAGGCTCCGTAGTACGCTGTTTTGTAAGGCGGCAAATTGTTTGTCACAAAAACATAACTGCTGGAGCAGACTTTTACTGTCACACAATGAAAATTATCTTTGATCCAGTCAGGCGCATCAGCTGCAATATTTGTAATGCAGGAAATGGCCGGCCCGCCGTTTTTTAAGGTCATAGTTTCGGTGACATCAGTACCTGTAGAGCAACCGCTTGTGGCATCGTCCGCCGCCGTTGTCGCTGCCTTTGAGCAGCTGCTTAGAATCCCGTAAATAGAGCCAAGCGTAACCATCAACGCCAGAAGAGTAGATCTCATTTGTCACCTCGTACTCAAAGGTAACTAAAAACCCTTATGGCTGCAAACTCCTCAACAATTGCTACCCTCACATGAGACGTTGGTCCTGCAGAGCGTGCGAGGAACTTCAAAAGCTTACTTAGGACAATTTTTTGTGTCGGGAGTCCATGCCACGTGATAGCTGAGAGGAGCGCTAAAATCCAGTGAGTCCATTGCAGTCATAAGTGAATCCTGTGGATCCTGACTGCTGCCCGATAATTCCATTGTGATGGTCATAAACGGAAAAATCTGAGTATTGTATTTCATTTGAGTTCCGCACTGCGACCACAGAGGCAAATCCTGAAAGCGCGAATTGATCTCAACAGGGCCTTCTGAAGGGCCGCGGATTTCGCGCTTGATACTCATTTTCTGTGCATGCTTAGGAGTTCCGTAAATCGAGTGGTGATTCACAGCGAAGCTCGCAACGCCACCGGCAGGAACATGGGCAAAGCCGCGGGCATCAGAGCCCACGATGGCTACCCGGTTCTGGCCGGGAAACTTAATTCCTAACGTAACTGAACAGGTTTTTTTAGCCTGTACCGGCACTGACGTTGGCGGAATTTCATTTACGAAGTTATCAAACAAAATTGAAATCGTTGACTGATCCGGCGTGATAGCTGCTCTTGCAGTTCCTGCCGGGCACCCGTCTCCGAACATTCTTAAAACCTGCACCTGAATGGTAAACGGCGGCGGATCAAAGCGCGGGGTCCACATGGACTTCGCTGCAGCCAGCGGACTGTATAATGATAAAACAGTTAAAGAAAATATTACTTTGCTGAAATTCATCTTTTGCCTCCGGCCATTTATTTAAAGTCTTATCAGAGCCTTTTTGTCTCCGAAGATTCATAAAGCAAGGATAGCGCCAGCTGATTCGGGGCCGCGAAGACCCTTTTTTTACTCTATTTTAAAGCCAGAGATGCACTCTTTTCATTTAACTCTTGCCATAAAGACTTAAAAGGCTAATCGTTAATATAACCCTATGAATTTTACACCTGCAGATTCTTTGTCATTGTCAGCCTTTATTGTTTTTTCAATCATTATGACTGCGCTTTTTCATTATGTTTTTCAAAAAGTCAAAGCCCCGGCCAGATACCCGCTGATCTGGTGGGCGTATGTGATTTTCTTTAGCACAGTCGTTTTGTCAGGATTACCCGGCAAATTAATAATCCCGGTCGTACCACTGCTTTTTGCAACCTTGCTTGGGCTTTATCTTTATTTTGCCTTTTCTACATTCGGAAAAACTGTCAGCGCGCAATTCAGTGCCGCAGCACTCATTGGCTTTCAGTGCTTTCGTTTACCGCTTGAACTTATTTTGCATCAGTGGGCCGCCGGCGGAACGATTCCGGAAACTATGACTTGGACAGGCCAAAACTGGGATGTCATCACCGGCATCGTCTCGCTGATAACGATTCCATTTTTAAACCGCTCAAAAAAACTGGCTTACGCTGTTAATATTTTAGGTTTTATTTTACTCATGAATGTGCTTCGCGTTGTTGTGATGTCTTCGCCGCTTCCGTTCGCATGGCCACTGAATAACCCGCTTCAGCTTGTTTTCTATTTTCCGTATTGTTTGATTGCGCCGTTATTTGTTGGCCCGGCTTTGTTCGGGCATGTTGTCGCATTCCGAAAACTGAGTTTGTCGCAGTAGCCGGCTTTTTTTTTAACTTACTGCGGTCTTCTCTCGACTCTTCTTTTTAAATTAAGATAACTTCTTGTGAGCTTGATAGCCTCAGCATTGACCTGAGGCGCGGGAATTTGACCACGTTGTACCGAGCCGGACATGGAAAGGTAGCTGTTCGTCAGAACTTCCAGCTCTTGAAGATCTTGGGAGGTCAATTGATTTTGTTCCCGGAATTTACGAAGCTGATCTTCAAAGCTTTCACCCATTTCAGGATCAACTCCGACGTTTATACTGAGATCAGGTGTGCGTGTAAAGCTGGACAGCTCCTGGATGGAATCAGAATAAATTGAATTTGCAAACTGCCCCCTCTGCGAGGGTTGTCCTGCAGAATTTAATGGGCCATTTCCGTTCATGACAGCACCTGCGCCGTAATAAAAACCTCCTCCGGAGGAGTAGCCGCGCTTACCGTAACCACGTGCGGGAATTCTTATATTTTGCGGAACCGATGAAGCCGCATTAATAACCGCCGGTGCGGGCGGGACCGAC
>JAJFMT010000116.1 GCA_020696855.1 Pseudobdellovibrio sp. | reverse complement strand
CTGAAGAGGCTATTGCGTTATACGTTAATACATTTCCCGGTTCAAAAATTCTCAACACAACTTACTGGAGCGAGCAGGAAGTCAAATGGATGGAAGCGCAGTTTCCAAAAGACATGGTTCCGGGCAAGGCCGGGTCTGTCAAAGTTGTTTCATTTGAGCTGAATGGCCAGCGTTTCGACGCCTGCAATGGCGGAAGTCCATTTGATTTTTCAATGGGAATCTCACTTTACGCCAATTGCGAATCTCAGGAAGAAATAGACAGAGTCTCTGAAGCCCTGATCGCCAACGGTGGCGATCAACTGGATTGCGGCTGGGTGAAAGACAGATTCGGTGTTTACTGGCAGATCGTTCCTTCACTTCTGCAGGAAATGGAAAGCTCTCCCGATAAGAAAAAGGCAGAGCGCGTGTCTATGGCTTTATACGGAATGAAGCGCATCGATCTGAAAAAGCTTCAGGACGCATTTAATTCCGGTGAAGAAAAAAGACCGGCATCTGCAGCGGTATAACGTGTTTTGTAATCCATTGCATAGCCGCAACTGTGTAGTATGAAATGAAGCATGAAGTCCAAAGTAAAATCTAAATCTAAATTGAATTCGAAGGCTAAAAAAAAGCGAAAGCCGGCTGCAAAAAAAAAGACAGCAAAAAAGAATTCGAAAGATAAAACCGAATTTCACCGCCCTGATTACCGCACCGATGTAACCGAAGCTGAGCTTCTTCGCGGCCTTGACGAAGATTTGCAGGACGCATGGGCTAAAATAAAAGAATACGCAGCTGGCCTGGGGAATCAGCGCATCTACGCTTCGGGCTGGGCTATTATGTTTTCAAAGAAAGCCTGTTATCTGTTTGTACGGCCTAAGAAAAAATATTTGGAAACCTGCATTTTTCTGCCTCGCCCGGTAGAAGCACCCGAAGTTAAAAGTGCCAGAGCGGTTTCCAAAACAAAGTACGCCAATATGCTGAGAATTATTCACCCTGATCAGGTTGACGTTCCTGTTACCGACTGGATACAGGAAGCTTACGAAGCTATGCCGGAATAGACTTATATTATAAGTTGAACATCTCTGCTTCATAGACGAACATAGGCAAAATGCAGTCCAAAATTAAAAGCTCTATTCTAAAGGATTTTTTAAAGGTCCTTTTAGTTCCCATGCTGATTAACAAATTATTTATGCTGTACTTCGGGTTAAACTACTCCAACCGCCCGGGCGAAGGCTATGGTTACGGTTTAGCAGCCACCATCTTCTTTCTGTTTTTCACCATTGGCCGGTTTTTATGGAAGTATAGAAACGAAGAGGATCCTTAATGAGCACTAACGATATCTTAATGGAAACGATCGGCTGGGTATCCACGGGGACTTTTTTATTTTCTATTGTGTTGCCACAGCGGGTGCGCCTGCACGAATGGGGAATGTTCACAGCCGTTACAACC
Organism: Pseudobdellovibrio sp.; assembly: GCA_020696855.1. Taxonomy (GTDB): domain Bacteria; phylum Bdellovibrionota; class Bdellovibrionia; order Bdellovibrionales; family Bdellovibrionaceae; genus Pseudobdellovibrio. Next base: position 4,956 of record JAJFMT010000116.1, on the reverse strand, counting down.
GGGGTTTACGGCTACTATCATGGCGCAACGGCCATTTGGGTAAAATGGGTGATCGCGTTTTTCTTTCACATGTATATGCGAATTAAGATCAAAAAAACCACTCAAAGAGACTCGCTCAAGTAAAATGTTCCTGTAAAATATTTTGACAATATAAGCCCCCATACAGGTGTGTTACTCTCGCACCGGATGGGGAAATTTTATGGGGAAACATTTTTTTGCAGCTATTCTTTTAGCAACTTCGTTTTCATTTGCAGCTACGACAAATTCTGAAAAATACTCAGCCTTCAATGAAGAAGGCGCAGCCCGAAAGGCTTTTGTGCTTTCACAAAATGCCAAGGTCAATGCGCGTTTAGAAAAAAGCCCTAACAGAGAAAAGATTGAAGTTCATTTAAGAACCAGAGTAAAAGCTGACAAGCTGATTAAGCGGATACGTCTGGCAGACGGAGCCAGAATCGTCGCTGTGGATAAGGGCCTGCACTTAGCGCAAGAAGTGGCCTACCTTCCGAAAGAAGGCGATCCGCAGGTTTTGTTCAGCACGTTTGACATTGCAAAGAACAACAAATTTAAAATCTCAAATCTTTATATCAATCCGGCCAAAAGTAAACTGGGTATCTCTGTCAATCCGGATGGCTCAAAAGACGATTCGTTTCTTTACATCATAGACCTTGCGACTAAAAAAATGGATGTAATGAAACACTTTTACCACGGCCGCAGCATTTTCTGGAAAAGTGACACTGAAGTTATTTTTAAAGACATTTCTACTGAAGGTTCAACGCTGATCAAAAGCCTGAAGATTGTGGCCGACGCTGCACCGGTGGTTGAAACTCTTTACACTCACTACGATCTCGAGACTTCAACTTCAGCGTCGTTGTTTATTTCAAGCCAACTGCGTGACCACATCATCATTCTTAGCCGTGACCGCGCCCCGATAGAAATGTCGGGCTTAAGCGGCTGCATGGTCGAAGGCGAATACAACGGTAAAATCTATTGCACAAAAAGACAGTACCAGAACGGTCAGACTTACTCAGACCTGATGAGTTTTACTTTGGATGACACGCAGTTAAGATTAGAACGTTCAATTCCCGGTAATCTGACACTGACTTATTTAGGTGAAACATTCTTTGCATATGTTGACCAAAGCGGATTTCAAAAAATGGTTTACCACATTGATTTTGCGACCAATCAGACCAACCGGCTGGCGGTTCCTGATTATGTGAGTGTTACAAATTTTTACGAAACTGAAAACCAGGGAGAACTTGAAATCAGTTTCGTAGGCGATTTGAATTCTAAAGATCTTATCTGGAAGCCAGGAACTAATAATCTTGTTTTTGATGATGCTAACTTCAAAAAAGAAATGCTCGAAGACGCCACTTTGTCTTTACAGGTTGATTTCATTTTCGTTAAAAGTTTTGACGGCACACCCGTGCCGGTGCGAATCGTTTACGAAAAAGCGACACGCCCGTCTAAAGCACCGGTGCTGATGGAAGCATATGGCGGCTTTGACAGCTCAGGATATCTTGATCCGGGTCTTGAGAGCATGGCTGTTGAATTCATTCGCCGGGGCGGCGTTTACGTAGGCCCGGGCATTCGCGGTGGCAACGAATTCGGTAAAGGCTGGCACGAATCGGGCATCAAAAAAAATAAAATTAAAACTTATGAAGATCTGGCTTCGGTTGCAAAATATCTTATCGACTCCGGCATTTCAGAAAAAAGCAAAATAGCCATTGCGGGAACCTCTAACGGAGGTCTTACTGTAGCCGCGACAGGTTTGCTGTTTCCGCAGTACTTCGGCCTTGTGATGGCAACAAATGGGGTACTGGATTTAATGTCAAAGCAGCAGCTGGATCAACGCTTCAACGGCTGGGCCAGCGATTACGGTGACCCGCGCAACCCTGAAGATGCAGAAAATCTTTTGAAGATCTCTCCGTTAGAGCAAGTTGCCCGCGCCGAAAACGGCCCGGCTTTCGTTATTTTCAACGGCAGAAAAGACACTCGAGTGAATCCGGCACATTCGATTAAGTTCGCAAAAGCTGCGGATGATCTTAAGGCCGCTGGTAAGAATGTTAATGTTGAACTTTATTCTATCAACAACGCCGGCCACGGTATGGTGTCACCGGATAACGATTACATCGGAATTCGCGCCGGCAGCTACTTCTGGACACAGCTTTTCGATCAATTCGGTATGAGTTTCTAATATTTAAATCGTTGCCGGATCATAATTTACAACAATGTTTGCACCTTGCTGCGGAATCGCACTTCCGTGAAACTGAATCGAGTTCGCAGCGGAGTCATACGTCCACCCGTCTGTTGCGCTTTCAAGAATCTGAACCCCGTCGATTATCACTCGGATACTGCTAAGTACCGGCACGCGCGCCAAATAGTATTGCGTGCTCAGCAAAGTAATTTTATTTGCCATCGCTGTCATCGATATACCGAAGTCTGCCTGGCAGATGTCTCCCAGGACACCATTCGTTTGATTCACTAGATCCATAATGCGTGTTGAAAGAGTGCTGCCCTGACAGGTTGAAACTGTTTGAGCCATTGCAGAAACATTGTAGCGGGCCGTAGCCCCGCTGGTACCCGTCAACTGATCCAGAAAATCTTTATAGACAGTAACGGCATCTAAAGTCGGCGCATTGTAACGTTGATTGTTGTTGCAACCCACGCAGCGGCCGTTACCACTGAAGTCATCCTGATTATCTACGATAATCACAGCCAGAAACGAGTTCGGCCGCAAAAAGCCGGCGTTTATCGGGCGCAATGTCTGAAGAGCCTGACGAAAACTTGAAAACGCACGGTTATCCTGGCCTGAAGTGTTTTTGCTTGGTTTTGCGTTGATGGCGAAGTTTGAAAATATATTTGGATCTGCAGGAGTGATCACATGCACATTAGAATGTACTGTCCCATTGAAGTCATTAAAGTCAGCTTCAGCAACATTAATGGAATTATAACCATTCAAAGTCGGGTCCGCCATGTAACCGGAAGTGGTCACTACTGCAATTTTATAGTCGAAGCCTTTAGTTTGAAATGTACTCATAAAGGTAGACATGCTTGCGACCAACTCGTCCTGAAACGAAGACATGCTGGGTTGGTCATTAATAACAAATAAAATGTCCAGTTGATTATTGACGGCTGTCGCCGATCCGCTTCCGGATGGGAACTGCTCTGAAGCCGATGTAATATTGAAGTTGTTGCCGCCTTTGTCGCAGCCGACTGTTACAAGCAAAGGAGCACTTAAACATAGTAATAGTAACAACAAATTCTTCTGCACGTACGCCTCCTGCGTTTATACCCTTTCGGGTAACCAATCATCCTCAACGTACATACAGAATAAATAGTGACTTGGTACTTCAATGATAGATCTTAAAGCCCAAAATTAAAAATGAAATTTATTGGTGTAATTAAGTTAGACAAAAACAGGATCTTTCATGTGAAGATTTCATCACATGAATATTTTCATGTAATTAACGTCAAAGTTTATTACATGAGGCGAGCCGCAAAAAGCAGCCCGCCATGCAGTTAGATTAATTTGGTTTTCTTTTCTCAAGTGCAGCGGCTGCCTGAGATGCTTTCTTCTCAGCTTTTTGTTCTGCCGAAAGTCCCCATGGAGATTCTTTAGGTCCGCGATCACCGCCACGGCCTTTGCCGCCACGGCCGAATTTAGAATCTTTCTTCTCTGCCTGAACCGGACGACTCGTTACCAGAAACTCCGGAATATAATGAAAAGCCTCAACCTGAACCGCTTTAGCAGGTGCTTTTTCACCTTCATTCAGACTAACCACTAAAACGCGTTTTAAATTTTCAGTGTTTTGAGAAGCCACTTCAACAGCGTTCACTAAGTGGGTTAATTTTTCACCTTCCATTTTGTAAGTGGTACCTAAGCTGGATTGAATCTCTTCAGCTGGCTTTCCTTCAGCGGCAAGTGCAGCGCGTGATTTTAGAGCATTGGTCAAAGTAACATTAGCAAATTCAGTTACAAACTTCATATATTCTCCCGTTTCTTTATTGAGTCAGAACTATGACTACTTAGCATGAAATGGTCAATAAAAGCTTGCGTTTACACCATTTTTGTTTGGCGTTTGGTATAGGGCAGCCCCCATTACGTTTTAGACCTTCCTATATTACCCGGGTAATATTGACTTTTCAATTTTACCCGGATAATATTGCCAATGTGAGGGTCCTAATGGGCGATTTAAGTTATACTGCCTTCGCAGGCGTTAATATATTGGCGAATGGAAAACTGGAAGACATTGCTTTGACAGTTAAACGCCATCTCAAGAAGTACAGCAATGAACGAATTCTTATCTTCAGCGACTCCACCGGTAAAGAAATGGATTTGAATTTAAGCGGCACAGAAGCGGCGGTTCTTGAGCGGCTTAAAATGTTCCGCACAGCAGAGACCTCTGAACCATTAACACAAGGCCCGGGTAGACCTAAGCTTGGCGTCGTTGCGCGGGAAATTTCGCTGTTGCCACGCCACTGGGAATGGCTTGAAACGCAAGCAGGAGGCGCGTCTGCTGCCCTACGAAGATTGATTGATGACGCCCGTAAAAATCCATCTGCAAAAGAGATCATTCAGAAATCACAAGAGCGTGCCTACCGTTTTATGACGACCATGGCCGGTGATTTACCAAATTATGAAGATGCACTGAGGTCTCTGTATTCGAGAGATAAAAAAGTTTTTCAAAAACTTATTCATTCCTGGCCGGCAGACATTCGGTATCATGTTTTAAAACTCGCAGATCCTATTTGGGAGCAAAAATGATTCTTTCAATCACAAGTCTTAAAGTAAAACGCATTCACCACCTTTTAAGAATCATTCCTTATTCTTTTAAGGCTGTGATGCAGCTGCAAAAGAGCAAATGCGTTGCCTTCAAAACAAAGGGATTGGCAAATCCTTCTTATACGATGACTCTTTGGAAGTCCGAAGAAGACATGCTGGAATATTTCAGATCA
>JAJFMT010000115.1 GCA_020696855.1 Pseudobdellovibrio sp. | reverse complement strand
CACGCCTCACCTGCGGATCACTCTTACAATTATTTATTAGATCTTTTATTAAACGCTGATCTTTCAAAACTTTCACAAGAACAAAAAGATACAGCGATGATGAACCTTCGCAAATATTCTAAAAACGGCGAACCGGTTTTTCAGTCGTACCATTCCGCGTATGATCCTGATCATCATAACTTCTTCCCGTCTGGTACAGTGGGCATTCCACCTGTTCAAGCGGGTTACTTAGCGTTAGCGTACCGTTTTGCAAAAGAGCACAACTACAATGTGCCTGAAGCGCACTTCTGGGCCGTATCAGGAGATTCTGAATTCCGTGAAGGCTCTATGTACGAAGCCGTTCCGGATTTTGCTGACCGCGAGATCGGTAACTTAACCTGGATTGTCGATTACAACCGTCAGTCGCTTGATGGCCACCGTATCGTGAACGAAAAACAAATGAAGTCGACCGACGCTGACCGTATTGAAAAAACAATGGCCGCTAACGGCTGGGAAGTGATTCAGGTTCGTCACGGAGCTAAACGCCAGGCCCTTTTCAAAAAACCGGGCGGCGAAGTTTTCAAAAACTTTTTAGAAAACGAATTAACCGATTACGAACTTCAGGCATTGCTTTTAGTTCAAGACATCAAACTTCTTAAAAAAGGAATCGTTAAAGAACATCCGAACATGAAGAAGTTCATCGATAACGTTTCTGATCAGGAACTCTTCGATGCTTTCCGTGATTTCGGCGGCCACGACATGTTGTTGCTTGCTGAAGCCATGCTGCAATCTAAAAAATCAACGCGCAGACCGACCATCATTATTGCCCACACTCTTAAAGGCTGGGGCTTAAAAATGGCGGCGGCTCCGGGCAATCACTCTTCGTTAGCACAAGTCTTAAAGGCACAACTCTTTTTGCAGGTTTTGATGCGTCTTCAGCAGAAGGCAAATTTTTAAAAGCCCGCGGCGAAAAGCTGTGGTCAGAAATCAAAGCTCAGCATGCGCTAAAAGAAAAAAACGAAAAATTCTTCCAGGAAGAAATTCAGCGCATCGGCCCTATTCCTGAAAAGCTGGATATCAACACAAAAATGGCCAGCTACCCGCACACACAATGGATGCTGGGGCAGTTAACCGCGAAACTCACTCGTATTGCGAATGCCGATAAAGCCAAATTAACCGATACCGAAAAATTATGGCGCACCACCGGTGAATTATTTATGACAATGGCGCCTGACGTGGGCACATCGACAAATTTAAATCCGGCAATGGATGGTAAAATCTTCGGTGCTCCTGTTGTTCACGACGTTGAAACCGACTTAGGCGTTAAAGATACAAAATTACCTGATTTAGTTCCGGGTGAAGACGTGTCTGACCGCTTTTTACGTTTTGAAATCGCTGAAGGTAACGTGATGTCTTGCGTGGGTTCGTTCGGTAAAATGCGCGACCTGCTTGGTATTCCGGTATTACCACTGATGACCGTTTACGATTTCTTTATTAAACGCGCATTAGACCAATATTTTTATAACCTCTACTGGAAGAGCAGCTTTATTTGCGTGGGTACTCCGTCAGGCGTAACGCTTTCACCTGAAGGCGCACAACACGGATGGAAGTCTGACTTCCAAATCCCGAATCAAATCACATGGGAGCCGTTCTTCTGTATCGAGCTTGACTGGATTTTATGTGACACGTTCAAACGTCACATCATGAACGACAACGCCGGCCGCACAGGAACATTACTAAGACTTGTTACCCGCGGTGTAGAGCAAAAAGACATGATGAAGTACTTAACAAAACAATCTCGCTACAAAACAGATCCAAACGCGATCTTATGCCGTAGCGAATACCCGATGCAAAACGCCGTTAACGAAGAAGAAGTGGCACCGTTAGGTGAAACTGAAATCCTCGCAAAAATGCGCGAAGAAGTTTTAAAAGGCGCTTACCGTTTGATTGATTACAGCAACTATGCCGGCTACGAGCCGGGCGACAACGTTGTGAATATCTTTGCCATGGGCCCTATGGTCACTGAAGCCATCAAAGCCTCAGAAGATTTATTAGGACGCGGCATTTACGCAAACGTAATCGCAGTAACTTCACCGGATTTACTGTGCGGTATCTTAGCGCATGAAAATGACTATCACTATTTACGTAATGAGCTGGGCATCAATGCTGATCTTTACTTAAATAAATCAAATGACGTGGGCTCTGCAGACTTATTAACAGTATCAGGCCGCCGCATTCCGATCGTGAGCGTTCACGATGGTGAAGCAGGCTTACTGGATAATTTGGGTTCTATCGTTGGTGTTCGTCATGAGTCATGTGCGGTACGCAAACACTCTAAGTGCGCACGCCCGAACGAGATCTATCACTATCATGGTATCGACTGGGAAGCGGTCGTTGAATCTTGCGGTAAAGTGTTATCTGAAACCGCTTTAGAAAAAGTCATGGTAACACGCCAGTCTTTAGAAGAAGCAACTCAGTCAGATGTACAATCTGCAGGCCAGGCCCCGCACTGGACAGAGCTGTGGCCGACTAAAAACCAAACGCATAAGCACTAAGTATTATGTTTCCTGATGAGGGCGAACTCTTTAAAGCCAAAACGAAGAAGTCAGATATTCTGATCTTCTTCGTGCATTTTTTTAAAGGTCACAAAAAAGCCTTACGCCGTCATATCGAATTAGTGAACGAACTAGGTTACGACGCTTACGCGTTTAATTTACGTACAGATTTTGTTGATCACTACTACGTGCCCTACTCTGAAGTTTCAGAAAAATTCGGAATGAAGCACGCCTTGGCCGATCAAATCGAAGAAAATTTAGACGAGCTTCCAGAATATAAAAAGAAAATTGTATTCGCTTTTTCAAACGTGGCTGGCAGTGCTATCGAAGTACTGGCGCGCCGTAAAGAAGACGACGTTGTGGGTTTAATCTGCGACAGCGGCCCGGGTGCAGCGTTTGTCATGTCATCGTATAAGCTCGTGCAAGAGCAATTAAAAGTAAAATTCTTACCTTTCAAATTGATGGCCACCCCAATGATTATGCTGGGCTGGAGCAAAGACATGCACAAAGACATCCCGGTGGACTTAAAAAAACTGCCGGATGGCTTTCCTGTACTGAGCATTCGCGGCTGGAAAGATAAATTAATTTCAGCTTCCAGCATCGATAAAATTTTTGAGCCTGCTAAGAACATTCATTGGACGAAGCTGGCATTGCCAGAAGCGGGCCATTTGACGGGATTGAGAGACTTCCCTCATGAATACAGAGCCGGCGTCAGCGGATTCCTTGAAGGATTTGACTGATGAAAACCAAAGTTTACGAGTATTCAAAGTGCAGCACTTGCAGAAATGCGCTTAAGTTTCTTGATTCAAAAAAAGTCAGCTATACCAAATTACCAATCGTCGATCAGCCACCAAGCATCACCGAATTAAAGCAGATGCTGAAGTATCTGAAAGCTAAAGGGAAGACGTTTAAGAATTTGTTCAATACTTCCGGCATTCAATACCGCGAAGAAAAAATTGGCGACAAAATTAAAGCCGGAATGTCAGAAGAGGATGCGATTCAGCTTCTGAGTAAAAACGGCAAATTGATAAAGCGGCCGTTTATTCTCACAGACGGCGACGGCGCTGTGGGCTTTCAGTCCGATGAGTGGAAGAAGCTTTTTAAATAGCTATATTCCACCCAAAATTCGCCCGATATAACTGCATCTTAATCTTGTCCCAGCTCTGATCCGCTGAACGTTATTCTGCGCGGCCGTCGCTGTCCCAATGATATTCGGCTTGTACTTTCCTCTACGAACCGCATCCGCCATGTTCTCAGACATATGATCATGCGCATACTTCTTCGCTTCAGCCGACAGTTTTTTGATGAAGTTGAATCCGTAAAACACCGGCGCCGCCTGCAGCACGTACTTACCGTGAGTCAAAAACCACTGAATTTTACTTCTCAAAGTAAAGCCAACTTTCTGAGCCGTCTCACGCATTGAAACTTCAGTATCACGAATCAATTCAGCCGCAGCTTTTTCAGCTTCAACCTTCCAGCGCTCCATCTTAGGAGCATCCAAAGTTTTTCCGCTTAGCTTTTCTTTAAAGCCTTTGATCGCTTCAAAGATCGCTTTTACTTTTGAACGGCCTTCATCCATCACCCAGTTCACACCGAAATTTTTATGAATGAAGCGTCTGTAAGCTTCGTCTTTGTAGTGGTTCTCAAACGCGCGGTTCTCGTACTCACCTTCAAACTGGTGCTTGATGTATTCGTTTTTACGGCGCGGAATAAAATCTTTAGTTAAGTGATTCGCCATCTCTTCAGCCAGCTTTAACTGTGCCAGTTCTTCTGCACGCGCTTTAATAAAGGCTTCACTCATGAGTTCGATATTCGCAGACTCAAAGCTTTCTTCTCTTGGCCTTCAAGAGTGTTCTCAACGACTTCCATGTGTTTGATTTCGCGTAAGCGCGCTTCATAGCGGTCAACTTCCATACGGTAACGGCGAAGGTACGACTCTTCTGTCTGGCCTTCTAATAACTTCGGTAAATCAAAAATGTCTTTACCGCTTAATGTTTTTAAGAACTCACTATGCGCATTCTTCATGAGAGTTTCGATGATCACATCCGTTGTTTCTGCAGATGAATTACGGATAAACTCTTCCGGAAACAAATCATTGAAGGTCACATCAGCATTAATTTTACCCTGTGCTTTAAACGATTCATAAATGCGCTGTAATGCGATTTTTTTGTATTCGTATTTTTTGTAGATATCTTCACGGTAGATCGACTGAAGTTCTGTATCCGCCAGCAGCACCGTTGCTACCGTTACCGCGTTAGACATATCGGCCATCGTCAGCTTACGCCCCAAATGCGTGCGCTCTGCGTATTTATTTAAATACTCCAGTGCACCTTCGTTATCGATATAAGCTGCATCCTTCGGAAGAACTTCTTTAACCGCAACGTAAGTGGCCATCATCTCACGGATCATGTCTTCGTATTTTTTTGGCTCTAAGAACGCACGGTCAGGGCTATGACCATCCGGAGCGTGACCCAACAAATTTGAAAACCCGGCATGACCGAAAGTATCCATTTTAGTGTGTGTACCCGCAGACAATAGCTGCAAATCACCGTTCACTAAACCGTGATAAATAAATACTGACCCTAACGCGTGATTACGCTCAGCCAGTGCTAACTTACTTTTAAAAATACTGCTTAAAAGCCCCGTGCCGCCATGACCGCCGGTTAAAACCTTCGCTGCATCACCGTGAAAATGATAAAGCTGACGCTGAGATGATAACAACATCGCAGATGTAAGCGCCGTTTCATCAACGTACTGATTACCGGTCGATAAATATTTCGCAATCGAGTCACTTAAACCCGCCGCACGCGCCAGCACGTAAGAGATTCTTAAGTGAGAGTCACTTTCATAAGCGGAAGCCTGAGCTGCCGCCAACATTAAACCCGCGATTAAAACTAAAAACTTCTTCATGGCCAATTCCTATAATTACTGATCTGTTAATTCACAATCATTACTGATCTGTTAATTCACAATCATTACTGATTGATATAAGCCGCTAATGCCCAAAGAACTTTTTCGCGCGGGAATGGGTTTAAGCGGCCGTCATTCATTTTATTTACAACTTGTAAAGCAACACCCCAGTGGTGAGTCTGCAATACGCCCATCGGTTTGATATCAAGGCCTGCATTGGCAGGGTTCAAAGTTGCAATCACATTCGGCAAGAATAAGCTCTGGTGAACCGCCACTTGCGAGTCATTCAAAGCAATTCCTGTAATCTGTTTGTAAGAGCGCATGTTTCCGATCAAGCTTCTGTCATCTAATGAATCTGAGTAACCCTCACGAGAGTCGTAAACCGCTTTTTCTTCGGCGCTGTTATCAGGATCAACCATTGAAGCTACTAAAGAACGGTACTGAATGTGCTTAGGTAAAGTGTGAGTCGCCCACCATTGAGTGCGGCTTGAAGATTTCAGTTCGTTCACTGCTTTTAAAACTTCATCAATGAACTTTCTTGTACGGATCACGTGATCGTTAAAACCTAAAATATCTTTTAAGCCCAGCTCTGCCGCCACTTTCGCAATTAAGATCGCAACCGAACGGAAGTCACCTGAACGCACGTTAAATAAAATACCTTTAGGGTCAAACGGAGAATGCTGTGCAATCGTTACACCTAATGCAGCCACTGCCGCCGTGTTGTGAGCACGCTTAGGAACTCTGTCCAGTAAGTCTTTAGCTTCTTGCAGTTCGCCACGCAGTTTAATAACAGCAGACAACATCGCACCGCTGTCAGATGAAGCGTCATCAGTAATATCAGCCAAAGCCGAACCTGAAACAACACCCGCATACGAAACAACAGATTTAACACGTGATAAATACGATAACCCTTGCGCCTGCGCCTGTGTCACCATCTCTAACGCCAGCGGCGTCCCGCGAGAGTAACCTAATAATACTAAGTTCTGATCGCCGGTCATGTTCACGTATTTTTGTAAACGGCGGTTAAACTGCGCTGCTGTATTCTGGTTAGAACCCACTGACTCTAATGAACCTAAAATCGTTCTTAAGATAACTAATTTAACTAACGGCTTACCTGCAGAATCATCAATTGAAGCCACATCCACCAGTTCAGACAAACGCTGTGGCTGTTCAGCCATCTTTTCTAATACGAAGCGCTTATCCATTGTTTTTTGAGCGGCATTTAAAGCGGCCCATTGTCTTTTCGCAGAAGAGTTTCTTGCAAACACCTCTTCAAACGCGCGTACATCAATGAATTCGCCTAATACGCCAGGCACCACTACGATAGTTAATACCTTTTTACGAACAAGCGCTGCCACTTGCTGAGTGGTTAATGACCCTGCCTTCGGGCTGGCTTCAAGCATTTGATTTTGCAGTAAATTCTGGGCCTGTGGAATGCTTGTGAACTGAAGCATTTGATTGATATCAGGAATTTCAGAAACGATGTTCTTCTTCCCTGGTGTGATAGATCTTAAAATATCCACGTAAGAGATTTCAGCCTGGGCCTGAAACGCCATTAATAGGACTAACGCAAAAGCGCGAACGTTGCCAACGTACTTCATGGGGACTCCTGGGGTTTTTTTAGTAATCGGACTCTAGCCAGCACACTCCGCGCCAGGCTTATAGCTAAACAAATGGCTTACGACTGTCAGAGAATTTGACAGCGCCATGATTTGTTTCATGGTTATGGCCGAAATAAATTCGCCGGTTTTCCGTTGCGCACAGGAAACAGAGCGTAATTTTCCATGAAGTTAAGAGTATTATTTCGGGTTCAGCTTCAGAGTTTTAACAACAACTTTATCGAAGTATTTTTTAGGAATCACCATCGGTAACCACCAGTTCATCCACTTCTGCGGAATCGGAGTGTAACGAAGCTTAGGATTTTCAGCCGTCATCGCATGAAGAATGCAATCACTGACTTCTGATACCGGCAGCGCACGTTCGACCTGTTTGCGGGCGATTTTCATGAAGATCTCAAATGGTTTTTTATAGATGGTGTCTTCGTAATAATTCGGAAGTTTCTCAAAGCCCTTTTCCCAGATGGGGGTCTTTATTGAACCCGGGCCTACGATAATAACCTTAAGGCCTCTGATCGCCACTTCCTGGCGAAGCCCGTCTGAAAACCCTTCAACCGCGTGTTTGCTGGCAGCGTAAGTCGCTAAGAACACTTTCATCAGTGAAAGCACATTGATATTAATAATATCTGATACCTCAGAAAATTTTTGATAGGCAAACGGGCCTGAAAGCGCCACACCGGCGTTATTCACCAACCCATGCAGCTCCGTGAAACCGAATTCTTTAAGCTTCGCAGGAAGCTTTTCTACTTCTGAAAAATTTTGTACATCAAGAATAACAACTTTAACTTTTGAACCGAATTTTTTTTCTAAACTTTCTTTGTCTTTTTCTTTTCTGACGGTTGCCACAACTACAAAATTATTTTCAGTCAGAATTCTAACCGCATCAAAGCCGATACCCGTGCTGGCGCCTGTTACTAAGACAACTTTTTGCATACTAACATTCCTTCTTCAGTTGGAATAAAAAACGACTTCAAATTTTTATCTGAAAACGCAAGTTCGTTCATTTTGCGGACGGCACCGATTTGTTTTTCATTGAATTTCTGCTCTGTCGGGTCTCCCCAGACAGCGCCGCTTAAAAAAACATTATCGGCTACAATTAATCCGCCCGCGCGAACATTCCGCACGGCCCAGTTAAAATAATCCAGATACGCCGCTTTATTCCCGTCGATAAAAACTAAATCAAAAGGGCCCGATGTTGACAGGCTCTCAAGCTTTTCGCGCGCATCGCCCACAACAATTTCACACCGGCCGTCACTGATAAAAGTCTCTAAAATTTTCGAAGCCGCTGCCGCATGTTCAGGTGATTTTTCTAAAGTCCAAACCTTCAAACCCGCTACAGTATTGCCTTCCAGAAGCGCCAATGCTGACAGGCCGGTAAGGGTTCCGATTTCCACAATCTTTTTTGCGTTTGATAAATCAGCCAGCGCCCGCAGCACTCCCGATTCCACTGACGATAAAGAAATTAAACCAAGGCCCAATTGATCAGCCGCCGCGCGGGCCGCCTGTTTTGCAGATGACTCGGCTCCTATCAGCATTTCCATATAATCGTAGCTTTTCGGTCTAACTTTTCTCATAATGTGTAGCTTATGACGAACTCTAATCAATTGCCACTTTTGATTTTTGACATGGATGGCACACTTATCGATTCAGCAAAAGATGTTCAGTACGCATTAAATCAAATGCTTAAACTGCATAACAGAGCCACTGTTGATCTGCCGACGGTTATCACGCATATCGGCGATGGCTTGCACAAATTAGTGAACGACTTCTTTCCTGAATATGATCTTCACTCAAAAGAAATCACCACTCGCGTAGAAGAGTTCTTAGATATTTACAAAGACGAGCACCTAACAAACCACACCTGCCTTTACCCGGGCGTAGCCGCGTTTTTAGAAAACTACAAAGGCCCAAAAGCCGTTGTGACGAATAAAAATATTAAACCGACTTTAGATATTCTGACCCATTTTGATCTTCATAAACTGAACTGGGTCGAAGTCTTCGGCGGCGATTCTTTAGCTGAAAGAAAGCCCTCGCCGTTACCTTTACAGGTCATCATGAAGAAGGCCGGTTACACGCCTGAAAACACATGGATGATCGGCGATGGCCGCCCCGATATGAAGTCTGCGGCAGCCGCCGGCTGTAAAAAGGTGGCGGTTCATTACGGTTACTCAAAACCTGAGGAATTAGTGCTATTTAAACCCGATTATGTTCTGAACGAGTTCGCGGAAATCGGCACTCTTTTAGGTCAAAAACACATATAAAATCTTGCTGAAAACTTCACGAGCCCTTATAGTGACCCTCTATGGAAAACACTCTATTAGAGGTTAAAAACCTCCGCACTAAATACACAACTGATGATGGCGTTTTGTATCCTGTCGATGACGTCAGCTTCCGTGTAAAAAAAGGCCAGACTCTCGGAATCGTGGGCGAATCCGGTTGTGGAAAATCACAAACCGCACTTTCGATCATGCGCCTAATTCAAAAGCCGGGAATGATTGAATCCGGCGATGTTATTTTTAAAGACGAAAGCTTACTGAAAAAAACCGACGCCGAAATGCGCGGAATCCTCGGCAATCAAATGGCGATGATCTTTCAAGAGCCGATGACTTCGTTAAATCCGGTTTTCACTATCGGTAATCAAATCGAAGAAAGCCTACGATTACATAAAAAAGATTTAACTAAAGCGCAAATCAAAGAGCGCGCAATTGATATGTTAAAGCTTGTGGGGATTCCCGCTCCTGAAAAACGTTATCACGAATATCCGCATCAGTTATCAGGCGGTATGCGCCAGCGTGTGATGATCGCAATGGCGATGAGCTGCAACCCGCAGCTCTTAATCGCCGATGAGCCGACAACAGCGTTAGACGTAACGATTCAGGCACAGATTTTAGATCTAATGCGCAAAGTTCAAAAAGAATTCGGCGCAGGAATGATTTTGATTACGCATGACTTGGGTGTCGTGGCCGAAATGTGCCAGGACGTCATGGTGATGTGATGTACGCCGGTAAAGTTATCGAATACGGAACTGTAGAAGATATTTTTTACCGCCCGAAACATCCTTATACAAAAGGATTACTAAATTCGATTCCGCACTTTGAAACAGGCGCGCGTCTTAAAACTTTACAAACGATTCCGGGTCTTGTTCCGAATCTGCGCGGTACGCACAAAGCGGCTTGCTTCAACATTGATGCAACTTCAACAACGAGGTCTGTATGAGCGAAGTCTTAGCACCGACAATGACAACTCAGGATACTTCTAAAACGCACAGCAATTCGTTACTACGCGCTGAAAATATCGTGAAGCGCTTTCCTATTCACGGCGGATTGTTCTCTCGTGAAATCGCGGCTGTAAAAGCCGTACAGGGCGTTTCATTCGACATTAAAAAAGGTGAAACCTTAGGTCTCGTAGGAGAATCCGGCTGCGGAAAGTCAACTTTAGGCCGCTGCCTCATTCGCCTCATTGAACCAACCAGCGGAAAAATTTATTTTAACAACAAAGACATCACCAACATCGGCGGCAACGAGCTTCGCGATTTAAGAAGAAAAATGCAGATCATCTTTCAGGATCCTTATGCATCTTTAAATCCGCGCATGACAATCGGAGCCATCTTAGAAGAGCCACTGATTATTCATAATTTATTTTCATCAGAAAAAGACCGACAGGACAGAGTCAAAGAACTCATCAGCCTTGTGGGTCTTCGTAACGAACACTTAACGCGTTACCCGCACGAATTCTCAGGCGGTCAGCGTCAGCGTGTGGGCATTGCGCGCGCACTCGCGGTAAACCCTGAACTCATTATCTGTGACGAGCCGGTATCAGCATTAGACGTTTCCATTCAGGCGCAGGTGATTAACCTGTTGATGGAGCTTCAGCAAAAATTAGGTCTTACTTACGTTTTCATCGCCCATGACTTAAAAGTGGTAGAGCACGTCTCTCACCGTGTGGCCGTGATGTACTTAGGTAAAATTGTTGAGATGGCAGAATCAGACGAGCTTTACCGAAACCCTCAGCATCCCTATACTAAAGCCCTGCTTTCGGCGATTCCGGTACCGGATCCGAAGCCACGGCCTGAAAGAATTATCTTAACAGGTGACGTACCGTCTCCGATGAATCCGCCGCCGGGTTGCCATTTCAATCCGCGATGCCCGATTGCATCGGATGAGTGCCGCAAAACCGCACCAGAGTTAAGAAATCTGTCGAAGGATCACTTCGTTAGCTGTCTAAAAGTCTAGTTCACTGAAGGGCTATCTTAGCGGATAGCCCTGGTCTTAAAATTCGCACCGACTCAACACATTTGGACTCTATAAAAACCCGCAATTTTCCGATGAGAAATCATGGCCGGAAAACAATTGTGGGTTTTTTACGATTCAGTCGCAAAGATACAGTCGAATCCTCTCAGCAGAGATGAAGCGCAATCGACTATTTTAAAAATTCGCCCGCAATCGATCGAGAGATTTTTTATTTGGACACAAGGTTGGCAGAACTGGCAACCACTCAGAAATTATCTTGAGAGCGATCAAAAAGTTTTCGTTTCTACATTTACAGTTTCGCGCTCGAATGAAGAAACAGTGAAAGCACTTGCAAAAGAAATTTTCGAACAGACGGCAACTTACAATCAAACGCAAACCAGCTTTCCGCACGAAGACACTCAAACGGCCACCAACACTCACACGAATACAAAAACGTATTCGCACATCAACCTGCGCGAAGAAACAATCAGCCGCTTTTTGAAAGCGAGTGATCTTGATTCAAACCTCGTTGATAATTTCGATGCTGATAAGCTGAATATAAATCCTGATAAAAAACCTAAACTGGATTTTTCAAAAATTCTTAAAAAGATGGACACTCGTGCTGTCCGCCATGAAATGAAAATTGAAATTTTGTTAATCTCAGCGCGCGGTAAAACTTTCCGAACCCTTTCAAAAAATATTTCTTTAACCGGTGTTCTTCTTGAAGATTGCATGCCTTATGACTTCTATGACAAAGAATTCGAAGTGGTCGTAATCAGTGCGATCAACAAAGACATGAAGAACTCACGCGTGAAGCTTCAGGCCAAGGCCGTTGTAGCCAGCGGCAACTACACTCAGCGAGTGCAGTTCGTGAATGCAACTCCGGAGCAAAAAGACAAGCTGTCGCAATTTCTTGAAGATTATTTAGAATCAGCGAAGCAGATCAAAAATCAAAAGAAGCCCGCTTAGCTATTAAAGTGCTGCGCAAGTCTGCTTGCTCAGAACCCAAATCCGATTGCGGCTGTTAAGCCACCGACTTGAAACGCCGTCTGACCGGCTAATGGGACCTCTCCCTGACGGAAGCCGGCTTCGCTGTAAACCATGAGGCGTTTACCGTCTTTTGTCGTGTGCATGATGAATTCAAAGCCGATTCCGCCCCCAAAACCGTATCCCAAGGCTTGGCTTTTGGGGTCTACTTTTAATCCGGTGGGTACTGTTCGCAGATCAAGATAGTTGTAACTGAGATTTCCTGCGCCCCATAAATAAATATTCAGGCCGCGCTCTCCCCTCTGAACAGGATAAACGGCGAACCCTAATTCCGGTTCGATCGAGTAATAATCGTAATCGGTAAAATATACTGTCGTGCCTTTTACAAAATTCTGACTGCCAAGAGACTGATTAATTCGCGCCCGGTAATAATAACGAAAGTGGCCACTGCCGCTGTCGACAGAGAACTCGATGCCATGGCCGGGGCTGCCTTCAGCAAAAGACGTATTCGCAGGGCCGGTGTAACTTGTAATGGTGGCCGCAATTTTAGTGGAACGAAAAGCTCCACGCGTTCGCTGCGCAAAAGCATCTTGTGCAATTGCAAAGGAGATTATGAATACAGCAGCGAAAAACATCCTCATACTTTAAATCTAAACTCATCACTGCATTTATAAAAGTCTAAGAATGAAAAAATCGAAAATTACTTCACGATTTCCTCACAATTCCTGGCTCTACAGTGAGGAATTTTATGATTATGTTGCTATTTTCACTCATATGAGTCCAGTTTTAAGACAGTTTTATTAGCCCCTAACTTTTGTAGTACAACAAAGTCGCGGAGGTGATAAAATAGCGGGATATAGTAAACTGATTTATTATCAAGGAGCGATAATGAGACGAAATATAATATTCAGTATTGGTTTGGGATTGGCTTTCGGCGTGATTGGTTTCAGCTGTAGCCGCAGTTCCGACAGTAGCACTGAAACTTCAAGAAAACTCTACATAGCGACAGGCTTATGCTACAGCGGTACCGGTTTTACAGCACCGACCGATCCAGATGCTGTTGGGCAGTTGGTTTCGCGCTTAGATTTAGGTTCTCGTCAATACGAAGTCATTCATGATTACGCGAATCTTTCAGATGAAGACGAAGATACTTACGCAAATGGTATTACCGATGGCGGCGATGGGTACCTGTATGTTGCAGTAGAAAATCCTTCTTCTCCGGGTAACAGACGTATTGATAAAATCTTAAAAGCTTCTTTCGGGGCACGTTCCGTTTGGCAGGTGAACACACCAGAACTAGGCGCAAGTGTACTGCGAGGAATTTCACGAGCATCTGACTTGGGATTTCTTGTTGGAAGCGTCTCAGCAACAGGTGCGACTGTAGAACGTTATGATGCAACTCCAACCAATAAAGACGTAGCCTTCAACGTTTCTTGGGGTTCAAACAACTTGGGTTCTTGTGCGACGAATAACACTCGTATTACCGACTTGATCGCGTTACCAAGAGCTGTAGCAGGAGATGAAATCGGTAAATTTATTTACGCTCACGCAGCTGCAGGTCAGATGGATATCGGTGTTATCAGTAAAAGCGGTTCGAACTTAGCAGCCAACTGCTTAGCGAACGCTCCGGGCGGAGCAGCTTTAACTGAAGCGGCAACTGCAGACGCCAGCCTGAATGAAACGTTATCAGCGAATGCGACACCGACTTCAATTGTTTACATTCCGTCTACAACGGCGGGCCAAGGCAAATTGTTAGTGGCATATGCTTCCTCAACTGCCAACGGAACCGGCGCAGCCAGCCTGAACAATGCACTTGTGATGTATGACTTCACAGAAAATACGACGGCCGGTGAATCAGCAACTTTAACAAACGGCACTGTTCTTTATAATAACATCTCTTACTTTTTCGGTGTTACTGCAATGGCTTACGACAGCGCCAGCGGAAACCTTTACGTAGCTTCTTCAAATTCATTGAACCCGGCTCCGGTTGGTTACAACATCGAAAAATTCGCGATTGATCTTACGACTCCGGGCGCAACCCGCGTTACTGACAGTGACAATTCTTCATTCGAAGAGTCAAACTCATTCACTAACTGTGTAACGTCAATGTTTGTTGGCGACTAGTAATTAAGATTTCCGAGTTGAGAGCGAGCAAAGCCTTAACGAAAAAAAGCCAGGTTTACCACCTGGCTTTTTTTATTCTGGATGCCTAGCTAGATTTAAACTACACTGGCATTCGGTTGCCGAATTCGCTCGGAATCCGATATCCGTCTTACGCAATGTTTCCTGTGCGCAACGGAATCTATGTCTGATTCTTGATTAACTCAGCGATTACCGATTTCAATTTTTCAATATCAAAAGGCTTTTTAATATAATCAGCCGCACCCACTTCGCGGGCCTTTTCGTAATCTTCCGGTTCTGCCTGCGCAGATAAAAACACCAATGGGAGCTTCTTCAAATCCTGGTGCTCTTTCATCATAGCTGCCAGTTCAAAACCGTTGATCCATGGCAATCCGATGTCCATCAGGATTAAGTGAATATCTTTTTCTTCATCCAGCAGCGCTGTTAACTCTGCAGAGTCGGCTGCAGTCAATGCGCCGTAACCTTCGGCTTCAAGAATACGTTTCAGGCTCAAACGCTGAGTCTCGTCGTCTTCGATAACCAAAATGTTTACCGGGTGCATTTTCTTTTGCGCTCCACGGAACTCATTCAGGCTCACAACCGGCTGCTCTGACATACGTTGCTTTGTCAGCTTTTCGATTCTTTTAATTAAGTCTGCGGTAATAAATTTCTTTGCCATTAGTGGGCCTCATCGTTCGCTTCAAGCCAACGCTCGCAATCAATGGCTGCCATACAACCCGTACCTGCAGCTGTGATTGCTTGTCTGTAAATCGGGTCTTGCACATCGCCTGCGGCAAAAACGCCGTCAACATTTGTGTAAGTTGATCCCGGTTTTGTTACTAAGTATCCGGCGTCGTTCATATCAAGAACGCCTTTGAAAAGTTTTGTATTCGGCTGGTGCCCGATTGCTATGAACAATCCTTGCATCTTCTTTTCATTCACTTCGCCTGATTGTGTATTTTTAAGTTTAACTGCGGTCACGGATCTTCCATCACCTAAAACTTCTTCAACCGCTGCGTGAGTAATGAACTCGATTTTCGGATTTTTTCTTGCACGGTCTACCATAATTTTAGAGGCGCGGAAGCTATCTGATCTGTGAATCAAATAAACTTTGCTTGCAAAGCGTGTAAGAAAATTCGCTTCTTCCATAGCCGTATCACCGCCGCCGACAACACCCACTTCAACATTTTTGAAGAAAGCACCGTCACAAGTAGCACACGCAGAAACCCCGCGGCCCATAAATTGTTTTTCAGAAGGAAGACCTAAGTACTTCGCGCTGGCGCCGGTAGAAATAATAATTGTTTTTGCAAAGTATTCGTCTTTGCCCACAGTAACTTTGAACGGTCGTTTACTGAAATCAATTTGCGTAACATTTTTAGTAATAAATCGTGTACCGAATCTTCCCGCTTGTTTGCGTAAAGTCGCAATCAACTCAGGGCCGGTAATGCCGTGTTCAAAGCCGGGATAATTCTCAACGTCGTTAGTAATCATCAACTGACCGCCGGCTTCTTCACCTTCAATCATCAGTGGCTCTAAATTAGCGCGTGATGTGTAAAGGGCTGAAGTTAATCCAGCAGGACCCGAACCGATAATGATCACATTTTCGACTTTTTGTTCTGACATATATCCCCACAGCAAAATCGTAATCTCGAATGAAAAATTTTAACCTATCTCTAGGTGTTTTCAATATATTCGATTAGGCGGCGTGCAACAACTTCCGGATTTTCCGCTCGATCATTCAATCGAGGCTGACTATGGGCCGGGAGCAGGTCTGTTTGCATATAAGGTGGGCTAAACAACAGGACTTGCGGCAGCTTTTTTTCTGGTTGGGCCTTTATTTCTTCCTGAATGGTGCCCACTAAGCCGCGTAGTGCATGCTTTGCGGCAGAGTAGCTGCTGGCACGCGGATCCGCCTTGTCTTCCGCCACGGACGAGCCAATCAGAACTATTTTCTTCAAATTCGGCCAGCTTTCAGGCTGTGCCATTATGAAATGAAGAAGCTCTGCCGGGTACAAAAAACTTGTCTGCAGCGACCACTGATGATCACTCCACTTTTTATCCTGAAAAAAACCGTAGGGCCCGCCACCGGCAAAATAAATCAAATTCGTAGGCGCAAAATTGCAGTAACTGGTAAGTACACCAGCCCAATCCTCGACTAGCCCCCAGCATAATGAATTTTTCATTCAAATTTGGCATGGGCACATCCTATACTATTCTTACGAAGATGCCAAAAGTAAGCATTCCACAAAAACAAATGACAATAGACGTTGAGCCCGGTGCGAACCTCATGAACGCCTTGCTGAACGCAGGTTTGCCGGTAGCATCGTCATGCCACGGCGACGGCATTTGCAGCATGTGCCGCGTCCGCTTAACAGGCGATGCCGTCAATCCACCGGTAGAATTCGAAATCAACTCCATGAAACGCAACAAGTGCGCTCCGGACGAGCGCTTAAGCTGCCAAGTTGAAGTGCGCGGCGATCTAACGGTTCAAACAAAATACTGGTAACCCTTAGAGCTCCGGCATCTATCTGCCCGGTATACGCAGGGTAAGTTGATGTCCATGTTCCTCTGTAACTCGGGCGGAAAGTCCGCCCCGGATCTAGAGTGTCAGCAATGCATCATGGTTTTACTAATTTGATGTAATTGATCTCAATTCCCTGGCGAACGAAAATCTTTTCGAAAGTTGTTTGATAGTTAGCTTCGAAGTAAGAGCCACCCTCTTTGTACAAATCTAAACACTGGAATTCAACCTTGTAAGGCGTTTCTTTAATTTCATCCAGCGCCCACAAGAAATACTCGCGAGAATCAGTTTTAAATTCTAAAAAACTTCCCGGCCGTTGCATGTCGTACAGCAACGACAAAATCTTGCGGTTCACCACACGGTTTTTCGGCTTCCGCGGAGTCACCCATGGGTCAGGAAAGTGAATAAAAATATTATTTACTTCGCCCTTTTCAAATAATAAATCCAAATCAAAAGCGTGATACCGGCAAATCGCCGTATTACGCAAACCTTGCGCCTGCGCCCGGCGAATCGACTGAATCAACGGCTTGTACTTGATTTCTAAGCCCACCAAATAACGTTTAGGAAACTTATGCGCATACCAGGCGAAGTGCATTCCCGCACCTGTACCGACTTCAACATCCATTGGAGCATCTTCGCTGCATTTAAAAACCGAAGAGCGCCACTGACCCTTATTTAAAGGTGCACGCTCTTCATTAAAGGCGTAATCGCGGTACTCATTGTCTAAAGCAAGCGTGTAAGCATTCGGGTGTGGCAACAAACGCGTGATATTAATTCGCGAACGCCGCGGCTGACTGGCTTCAGCATCAGCATCATTCTCAATTTCATCAGGTTTTCGGGACTGGTCTTCACTCATCTAAAAACCCCATTGCTTACGCAACGGGTCCTTCTCAATTGGTATATTGCGGGCCCGCACACATGTTTTCTTGTGTGGAAATCTTTAATTTATCAAAAGGCTCGCGTCGGATTTTACATTCTAAAAAGTGGCACTGCTTACAAAATTTCCGCTTGCACGGATCAATATGAAAAGCGATCTCGCCGTCGTATTTGTAATCCCGCACAACTTTCTTTTCGAAATCGTGAGTCATCTCATGAATCGTAGCCACATCCAAATATTCAGGAACCACTACGTGTGCATCGATATGGTGAAACGATCCCGAACGAATAATGCGAACATTGTGAATATCAACAACTGCATCAATTTTATGAGTATTGAATACTTCAGCCAGCATATCCAGTGACGGTAAATCGACAGCGTCCATCAACACCGCCGTATTGTCTTTCAAAATTTTGTAAGCCTCAAACAGCAAATACAAACCGACAATCAATCCCACGGCAGAGTCGATCCACAAAACGCCGGTTACCTTGACCAGCACAAGGCCCGCAAAAACTCCAAGCGTGGTGACCACGTCAGACAATATATGCTTTCCGCTGGCTTTCAGCGCTTCAGAATTTTCTTTACTGCCGTGCCGAACCAAATAGAGCCCGGTTAATAAATTTACGACAGTGGCCGCGACTAAATAAGAATTTCCGTTAAATACATCAAGACGTGTGTTCGGAACAAAAAAAGATTTCACCGCTTCAAACGCGATTGCCATTCCGGCAAAGAAAACCAAACCGCCTTCAAACGAAGCCGACAGGTACTCGGACTTACCGTGGCCGTATGGGTGATCTTCGTCAGCAGGGGCCGATGCAAACTTAATTGCCCACAACGCCACAACAGCCGTTACCACATTCACAACAGTCTCAAGCGCGTCAGACATAACGGCTAACGAGTAAGTCGCATAGTACGCTGCAGTTTTTAATGCCAGCACAACAACGCTTACAACAAGCGTTGCCAGGGCCACTTTGATGTTACGGCTCATGGTTATTTATATGCCATTAAATGCGATCTCTGTCTTGCTATTTTTGAAGCAAAGCCAAAGGCAAACGTGAAAGCGAAAAGCTTAAGATGCTGTCTTGCTCTTTTTATTGATAAAATCGATGACTGCCGATTTATCGACATTGTAATTAGATTTAATTCCGGGCTCATAGGCCACAGTCTGATTACGGCCGCGGTGTTTAGCCTCATACAAGGCCACGTCCGCCCGTCTAACAAGCTCTTTAGGAGTAATGATCTCACCAACCGAAGTCGAAGCAAAGCCGATCGACAACGTCAGCTTAATCGAATCCGCTTCATGAGAAAACACCGCCTGCTCTACTTTTTTGCGAAGGCGCTCACAAAAAACTTCTACACCGGCCAGTGGAGTTTCAGATAACACAATTAAAAACTCATCACCGCCGTAGCGCGCGGGAATATCAATATTACGGGTGCAGGATTTAATAATCTTACCCACTTCAGAAAGCACATGACTTCCGAATAAATGGTCATGACCGTCATTCACAGATTTAAAATTATCCATGTCGATCATCACAGCTGTTACTGTTCTGCCGAAACGCTTACCGCGCTCCATCTCGAAATCCAGTTTTTGATAAATAGAGCGCATGTTGAATAACCCGGTCAGGTCATCAATCTCTACCAGCTCGTGCAGTCTTTGATTGGCTTTCACCAATTCCTCCTTAGCATCAAGAAATCTGAACTGTGTGCGCACACGTGCTAAGAATTCAACAGGCACAAAAGGTGAAATGATGTAATCGCTGGCTCCTAAATCCAAACACTGAGTGATATGATCACTCGAAGAGTTAGAAGAAACCACAATCAATGAAGTCGAATCTAAATGACCGGCCAAAGAATTTAAATAAGCCATGCCGTCGTGATTTGAAAAATCTGGATCAACGATGATCATCTGCGGCTTCCAGAAATTTAAAAACTCCGTCGTTTCGTTCGGGGACGTCAGGCCTCTGACGTCGTAACCTTCCCAACGAAGTGGCTCCATCATCAGCTCCAGAGTCTCCGGATCTTCATCAAGAACTAATATAGGCCTGTGTTTCGGGTCTTTTCTCATCTTGATACTTATCGGAATTTTGAGGAATTTCTTTAGTCTGGCTATAGGTCCGGCGTCATCTTACTGGACTTTTCGAAAAACAGAAGTCCGTCATACTAATTCAGTTCAAACAAAAAGTTGCTGAGTAAAGCAACTAAAAATAACAAGGAGAAATACCATGACTAAATCATTCTACTGTGGCGATTACGCTATCACTGGCTACTACGTAAAAGCAGGAACTGGCTGGGAAATCGGTTACAAATTCGGTAACAAAACTTATTTTGTTTCTAACTTTGTAAACCAAGCTGAAGCAGCTAAATGGTGGACATTATCACAAAAATTCATGACTTCATTTTGCAAAAATGACGTTTACCCAAATATGAACAAAGCCTTTTTTGGCAGCTTTTTTGGAAACTATCTTTATACTCAGTATTATAGCTTCTTAAAAGGTATCATCGCTAAAAACTACACGTACTCTCAAAAATTCTACAAAAAAGATTTTGCTCAGTACAAAAAATATCAGTCTACTTACGCTGCTTAATTTCGGCAGACCGTAAAAACGCAAAGCACCTTGCATCAACGCAACGGTGCTTTTGCTTTTCTAGAGGCAATTAGATTTGATTTCGCCCCCCGTAAGCATTAAGATCACTTCTTATGAAACACACCGAAATCGAATCAAAGTGGCAAAAGATCTGGCAAGAAAAACAGGCTTACAAAGCCGCAGATACTTCTTCAAAACCAAAATATTACGCGCTTGATATGTTCCCGTACCCGTCAGGGTCAGGTTTACATATGGGGCACATCGCTTCGTATACTCCTGCCGATATCGTTTCACGCTACAAACGCACAAAGGGTTTTAACGTTCTTCACCCAATGGGCTTCGATGCCTTCGGTCTTCCGGCAGAGCAATACGCCATTCAAACCGGCGTGCACCCGACGATCACAACTGAAAAAGCGATCGAAAGCTTCAAAGCGACTTTGCAAAGATACGGTTTTAGCTTCGACTGGTCCCGCGAAATTTCTACCGCAGACCCAAGCTACTACAAATGGACGCAGTTTATTTTCTTAAAGCTCTTTGAAAAAGGCCTTGCGTACCAAAAAGAAGTACCGGTGAACTGGTGCCCGGCTTTAAAAACCGTTTTGGCCAACGACGAAGTTGTCGACGGCAAATCAGAACGCGGCGGCCACCCCGTCATTCGCGTTCCGATGAAGCAGTGGATGTTAAAAATCACCGATTACGCTGAACGTCTGTTGCAAGACTTAGATAAAATCGACTGGCCAGAGCGAACTAAAGAAGCCCAGCGCAACTGGATCGGTAAGTCTGAAGGCGCGAACGTAAAATTCAATATCAAGGGCCATAGCGACACACTTGAAATTTTCAC
>JAJFMT010000114.1 GCA_020696855.1 Pseudobdellovibrio sp. | reverse complement strand
TTTTTCTGAAAATTCTTTTTCGCCGTTGCTGATATTCAAATGGCCGATGATGCTTTTTGTTTTCTTAAAAAACAAAACAGAATCGAAATGAAACTTCGCTTGTGAATCCAGAGCAGAAATCTGCGTTGGGTCGCTTAAAAAAGCCTGCCTTAAATTCAGCTCTTTTTGCAGTTGAATCAAGGCTTCGCGGTTTTGAACCTCGTTTAAATCCACATACTGAAAGCTGATGTTAGAAAATTTTGAATCACCATGCAGCTGATTGATTCCGCGTAGCCAGTTCTTCTCTTGATCAGAGACGGGAAAGTTTTTAAACTGCAAAAATGTCACAAGAATAAAGTCAGGTGACGTCTTGTAGCCCATCAAACGCCTTCCACGGTCCTCAGTCGATATAAGATTAAAGTCTGATTTCAGTTTCGGGAATTCATCTTTTGAAAAATAATCCGCATTCTGCCGGTCTCCATTTAAAGACGTGCACGAGCTTAACAGAAAAACTAAAAGAGCGAATCCTGACCTAAATTTTCTCACCCCGGTATTTTGCCACAAAAAACTTTGTAAAAGAATGGTTATAAGCTAAAATTTAGACTCTATAGATTGGCGAGATATGAATTGGCGGTTGATGAGTTCAGTTAAATTTTTACTTCTCTTGTTGTTGTTCGGCAGTACATTCGCCGGGTGCTCGGGTACCGTAGTCACACCAACGGCCGCCGGTGGTAAATCAGAAGTAAACGCAGGACTTTCAAAGATAGAAGTTTCGTCTTACGACAATAAAAAAGTGATGCTGCAGGACCTGATGGGAGCGAACGGCCTTATCATCATCCAGCATAGAAGTGATTGTCCGATTGTTCGCCGCTATAGCTCGGAAGTAGAAAAAATTCATGCCTTGCTTGCAGATAAAAAGATCAATGTGATCTATCTGAATTCAGCGGGTGGCGAAACTCCTCAGAAGATTGCAGACCACATTAAAAGTTTTAAGCTGAGCGTCCCAATTTATATGGATTCGCAAGGAGTTCTGACTAAAGGCTTGAAAATGCAGCGAACGTCAGAGGCGGTTCTTCTAACGCCCCGTTATGAAACAATATATCAAGGCGCCATAGACGACAGTTTGGATTACGAAAGCAGGAAACCGGCGCAGCACCGTTACCTTTTAGATGCCGTTGCCGCGTACGAATATAATCGGCCAGTGTCAGTGCCCCAGACTGAGGCGCGCGGTTGTTTGGTAGAATAACTTGCGGTATCCGATGTTTATGATATTCTGTTTATATTATGGACAATAAAAGACGTGGCTTTTTAAAAATCGCTGGTTCCGGAATCGTGGGTGCTTTTTTAACTAAGGCAGTTGACCTGGTAACAGGTACTTCGGCGCCGGTTTCTAAAGAAGAGTTTCTGATCATCTCTGAACTCACTACCCAAAGAGATTCTTTAGTGGATTCAATCATTAAAAAGAATCCGGGTTACGTTAATCTTTCACAGGAAGAACTGAAGGCGCTTGAAGAAGAAGGCCGTCAGGTTCTTGATATCGTCTTCCGCGAAGTGGCGCACAATCAGTTAACGACAGAAGAAATGAATGAAATCGTTGAACATTTGTCTCGCCCTGCTGAGAAGAAGTGGACACGCTTTAATACATTAGCTGTTGGCAAAGCCCGCGAATCATTTATCGGGCGCGTTCAGAACGCAATTGATAAAGCGAAGTCACAAGCCTAAATTTTTAAATGGAACTAAAAAGCGAAGAACTCGTTCAATCATTTAGTCAGAATCATTTTTTCTATAATGATTCTCCGGTCTTTAATGAAAGCGATTTTAAAGCCATTCAGAAATATTTTTTTAATTTTGTAGAACGCATTCCAGAGCCACTTCGCTATTTAAACTGTGCGAATCATCCTGAGTTTCGCCCGGCTATAGCTGACTGGGTGGCGCGCGATGAAATTCTGAATGTCGTAAAATCTCTGATTGGCCCTAACATCGTTTTTTGGTCTATCGGCATTTGCTATAAGCCGCCAAAATCCGCTTACGAAGTCGGTTGGCATATCGACTCTCACTGCTGGATGCGGGATCAGGTTATCTTCCCACCGGATGCGTTGATTCTATTCTATTCGCTGACAGACATGACGGAAGAAAACGGCGCGCTGGAATTGATTCAGGGATTGAATACCCCGAAGTTTTACGATCATGACCAGCGGCCGAAAGATAAATTCTTTTTTGAGTACGAAATTAAAGAGCAGGAGCTTGATACGCGCAAAAAAACAGTGATCACCATGAAAGAGAACCAGCTTTGTGGTTTTGGCAGTCACGTACCGCACCGCTCTGGCCCTAATAACAGCGATAAGCCGCGTCTGGGAATTACTTTGCGGTATTTGCAATCCAGTGTTCATATTACCGGTACTCCGCTGGACGGAAGAGACAGTTATTTGATTTCAGGAATTGATTTAGCAGGAAACAAGCATGCACAACTGAGCGCCCGGGGCTCTATCGGCGGACTTTCCAACGAAAGGAAGAGAGCATGAAAGAAAGAATTTTAAAAACAGAAAACATTAATCATACAGAGAAGATTACCGAGAAAGAAAAAAAGGAAAAACAAAAAGGGAAGAAGCTGAAAAGTCTTAAAATCAGCGGCTATGTCCCTTTTAAAATTCACGCAGGAAAACTGATTCCTTAATTTTGCCTGCTAGCGTCTATGAATAACCTTGAGGGTTCATTCAACGTCTCTTAACGTTTAAGAATGAATCCAGTAAAAAGATACTATAGCGCCGTCTTCGCTCTTCTCATTGGTGCTTACCTCGTCATTAACGACAATCTCAAAGAAAACGAAAAAAACGTCTACCGCAAATCTAAAATGAAGTCCGACATTCATTTTACAAAGACCGATGTTAATTTAAACATGCGCCATATCTTAAATTATCAGGCTCCTGAAAGAGAGGCTGACAATTTTAAAGAAGGTCTTATCTACAGCGCGATGCCGAATGCTTTTACCGTCACGGATTTAAACCGGGATGAACTTCCTGATCTTTGTTACGTAACTCCCGACTTCGCAAAGGGTCTCAGCTGTTATGTGAATGTGAACGGCAAATCCTTTGAAGATGTGACAGAAAAAATGGGCTTAATTGTCACAAGAAAAAATTTGCCGAGTGCCGTTTACAGCGCTGACTTCAATAATGACGGCGCATCAGATTTGCTGGTTGTCAGCTTTGGTAAGCACATCATGCTGCTGCAAGAAAAAGGAAAGTTCCGCGAAGTTGAAAATGAATGGTTCAGTAACGGCGATGGCGCGAACTTTCACGACTTCAACAATGACGGCCTTCTGGACGTTGTCTTTGCTAACTACTATCAGCGAAACGATCTGGCCATCTCTGCATTACAATGGAATTTCTCAGGAACAGCAGACCGTGGTAACGGCGACCACAATGAGATCTGGCTGAACAAAGGCAACGGGCGTTTCGAGCTGGCGAAAGACATGTTGCCTTCTATTTATAAAGAACACACAACAACCGTGGGAATCGCCGACTATGACCGCGACGGTAACACTGAAGTTTTTGTGGGGAATGATTTTTCTACCGACCATATGTACTCGTTTGACCGGTCTTCGCAAAAATTGACTGAAGTGACGGATTCGATGATCTCGCCTGAACTTCACAGTTTTTCATCTATGAATTCGGAAGCGGTTGATCTGAACAAAGACGGCTATCTTGATCTTTTTAATTCTGTACTGGTGATTCCGCCGCTTTTAGGATGGTCCAATTCGGTTTTTATTTTTGACCCGGGCAAAAAACAATTTCAGCAAAAAGCGGTAGAGATGGGTTTAGACCGCTGCGGTTACGCATGGACAGCGAAGGCGGCCGATTTTAATTTAGACGGGACTGATGAAATTATTGTGGCTTCCGGCTTTCACACGGCCGGCAACGGGAAGCTGAACGCGCTTTTTTACCGGCTGGTTAGATCGGCAACGCCTAAGTGGTTTCCGGCAACTTATCCTAAATTAAACGTAGAAGATTATTCGATCGGTATGAAGCCAAGCCCTTGTGTATTTTACAAATCCGGTGACACGTTTCATGACATTTCTGAATCAACACTTGAATGGGATAAATCAAAGGCTTCGCGTTCATTAATTGTAGTTGATATTAATAACGACGGAAAGACCGACGTGATTATTCCTGAACATGACGGTGTCGTCAGAACTTTCATAAACGATTCGCCGGTTTCCAATCACTGGGTCGGTTTAAAATTTAAATCAAAAAGCGGAAGCTATCTTAACTTCGGCGTAAAAGCAGAAGTTTTCGGGCACGACGGAAAATCGCTTCAGTACTTTGAGTTTAACCCGGCAAACGGCTACAAAACTCAGAGTGATTACCGCAAGGTGATCGGGCTTGGCGGATCAACAGTGGCAGAAATCAAAATTTACTCTCCGGGCTCTGAAAGAACAGTTAAGTTAACAGCGGATAAATACAATGAAATTGAACTTTAATTTTAAATATATAGATCCACGTCATGTTCAGATTTTTAACAACGTCTGCATGATGATTTACGGTGCGATTTACCTGAATTTTTCACGCAAGCTGACTTACGCTATTCCGGCATTTATTATCAGTCTTGCCATTGATTATTACTTTAGCCGTTACTTAAATGAAGACCGCGATAAACGCAGTCTTTACGACAGAGCCGTTTCAGTTATTAACACGATGGCCAGTGTGTACATTATTGTAAACGTGCAAGACCCGCGCTTTTACTTTCTGACGATTTGCTTCGGAATTTTGGCAAAATTTATTTTCCGGGTCGGTAACCAGCATGTCTTTAACCCCGCTAATGTGGGCATCGTGCTTTCGTTGCTTTTTATCAGTGACGCTTCAGTACGGATTATTTATACGCAGTTTGCGACTCCGAAGATGTTTTTATTCTGGTTTGTACTATTTAACGGGATTCTTATAACCCTTTGGGCCAAGCGCTGGATTGTGGCGCTGGCGTACATGCTGGGCTCGTGCCTGTTTCTTTATTTCTTAGCACCTTATTACGGCTTTACAGAGACGATGATGATAGGGCCCACATTCAGCACCAGCGGAATTTTATTTACGTTTTTCATGATTACAGATCCGAAGACAACGCCGGGCTCTGCATGGGGGCAAGTTTCATTCGGCCTTGTGTGTGCGTTAATCGGAGCGTGGTTCAGGCTGAATCAAATGGTGCATGATGCTTTTGTCGCTTTGTTCCTGACCACAGCACTTTATTCGGTTATCAGGTTCACGCCTAAAAAAGCAGTGCCGGTGGCAACTGCAAAGGCGTAGTTTATTTTTTTAACCAAGGGCTGTTCCAAAACCCTTGAGGCGGATAAAAAGGCTGCAGTCCGTAGGGCGTCAGTTTAGGAACCGAGTATTGGCTTATTACAGAGCGCTTGTTTAAATCCAGAACTTCGATTTTTAAATCAGCTTCAGTGTCTTTACCCATCGTGCAGTCGCTGTGACTGACAATTAAAGTATGATCGCCCCTGTACATAAGGCCTCCGCAAAAATCAGGATTGGCAATGTTAACAGGAGATTTGTAAAGCGGCATCGTGGTTTCATCAGCCTGGCTGAAAATAACCAATTGAGACGACTGAGAATTTTTTGCTTCGTCTCTTACGATTTCATAAAAAACAAACTGACTGTCAGAAATTTGCTCGGGTGACTGAAGGCTGCGGCCTGTAAATGATATCTTCTTTTGAAGCTTAAGATTCCGGTCAAACAGATAAAGAACAGAGTTTGCCAAATCATATGTATAATATCCACTGGCAGCGCCGTTTGTTTTTAGGCCTTTAAAAGCCGTGATTCTTGTTAGGCGTTTATTCGACCTAAAGGCCTTTTCACATGCCGACTCTTTATCGACCTTTAATTTTTTGCTCAGGGCCGGATCTGCGACCAGATCTTTTAGTGTGAGTGAATGAACTTCTTTTCCATTGCGGTCGACGACGAGGAGCCTGTCAAAGCGGTAGCAGTTATTTTCTGAATCTTTCCAGTAATCCCAGTCCATTAGGAGAATTTCTTTTTCATTATCCGCAAATTCGATTTGATGATGAAGTGAAAGATTCTGGATGGTCCAAAGTTTTTTGCTGTCAGGGCCGAATGCATCCAGAAAATAGCGCTTATAAATTAATTGATCACCATTTTTAGGAAACGCACATTCGTTCGCTTCAATTGTGTGTTGCGCATGATCTTTTAATCCATAGATTTTACAATGCGCCAGAATGTATTCAAAGGCCGGTGTTTCTGATGAATAAAGGCCGTTAAAAGCAGGGTGGCCTACAAATCCTGTGTCGGTTTTTTTTACCGGTCCGGCGCAGGCAGAAAGCAAAGTTATAACGAACGAAAGAAAAATAAATTTCGGCATTTCGGTTTTCATTGAAAACTACCTCTTGGTTTGATTGCAAATAAGTACGCCTGGTTCATTATGACAAGAG
>JAJFMT010000113.1 GCA_020696855.1 Pseudobdellovibrio sp. | reverse complement strand
GGCGGTTGATTTAGGCCGCACTAATCACTCCTTAAAATTTGTCTCTATCGGTGATAATGATGATGATGATTGCGAGCACTCAAATATAGACTTCGACGTCACCGTAAAATATGTCGTCGTAAAATAAAAAAAGCCCGGAGTGACCGGGCTTTTTTATTCAGAAATTTTTAAACTAAATTATTTAGCCGGACCCGGTTGTGCCGGTGGAGCAGGCTTTTTGCAATTCAATTCGAAAGCCGCTTTCATTTCTGCCTTAGCATCAGCAGGTAATTCTTTATCGCACTCAACTTTTAACCACTGACCTTGCAGCTCAGGTTTTTCAACTTCACCTTTAACAAGACAATTAAGTGTGTGAACTGTTTCTTCGCGGTCAGCACCTGTTCTTGCTAATTCAGCTGTGAACGGGATGTTCTCAAGAACTTCAAGATTTTTAACAGTAACTTGAGTCGGGTTTTTACCTGTAACTTTTAATTTAGCATCAACAGAAAGTTGAGGCGTGTATTTCATTACGTAAACTAATTTGCCGTCGTTTTCTTTTTTAAGAAAGTCAGGAGCGAAAGTTACCGGCTTAACTGTTAAATCAACAGTTACGGTCATTTCACCTTCGGTACGCACAACTTGCGCAGGAATGGCTTCTTTAAGTTCAGCATCAACTTTTTGTTGATCAACAAAGTTAATAACAACTTTTTCACCCTGAGGATCTACCGGTTTTGGCGGAGTTGCAGGAGGATTCGAAGTTTCACCGGCAGTTGGAGCCGCTGGGTCTGCAGGTGGCTCAGCAGGTGGTTCAGCCGGTGGTTCGCCCGGAGCCGGTACTGTCGCAGAGCTAATTGAACACTCAGCAGTTAGAGTTTTGTATTTTGCAGTTAAAACTTCAGCGCTGGTTTTTCCTTTTAGGATATCGTTCACCGCTGGTTTAGCATTAGGATCTGCTTTTGGAGCTAATCCCGGATCGTTTTCGTATGCGCAAGAAGATACAAGCGCTGCTACAGACAATACTTTTACGACGTTAACAAAAGTCTTCATTGTTCACCCCTTCAAGGTGAAACTTTTATATAATACACGTGGTCAAAACTCAAATAAAAGCAAAGGCTTATAAGATTTACACGGTTTTAGTGACTAATCTTTTTATACAAACTGTCTTCACCCGCGAAATTTAAGGCGATTGTTAAAACAAAGAAAATCCATAACATCCAGCCGAAACCAAGCAAGGACGTCATTAAGAAAAAAGCGGTCCACTTTAAACGGCTTCCGGCCGCAAATAGAATAAACGCTCCAGCCGCCGCCCCCAGCACGGGGTCTGCGCCCATCCCTTTAAAAATGGCCCCTCCGAGGTTTACGCCTGCAAATACCAGAGGGATGAATTCGCCACCCAAAAAGGGAAGGCTTGTACAGACAAGAGTAAAGGCCAACTTCACAAGACCATAAATCAGCGAAGTATCGGCCGCCGGCAAATCGTGAATCTTCGCAAGGCTAAGGCTTTGATACATACGAAACTCAGGTAAATATAAAAACGCCGCGACAACAACCGAAAGCAAAAGCTGAATGGCGATAGAGTTTTTTAACTGCGCTTCGAGGAGTGAGTGTAATTTTTTATAGTAGCGCATGATATAGCCTGCGCCCGCTCCTAATAATAGAAATAACCCGAACTTCGTGAAAAAACCTGATTCATCTTTCACCTCAAACGGCAAAAACAAATGCGGCACTCCCAACTGCTGGCCGGCGATGACTGCGGCGAATCCACCCAGAAAAGCACAGAGCTTTTGCACCGCTGTCGTTCGTGGAAATAACTCAAACATAAAAACGGGCGCTACCCAGTAGTTGCCAATAATGCTGGAAAAACCAATTGAGGCCAGCACCGGGCCCCAAAAAGAAAACGAAAGTTTTAAAACACGCGCTAAACCTGATGAGAATAAAACCACCGCGCCCTCGCGCCCGAGGCTCATGCCTGCGGCGTGACCCAGCAGCGGAGCAATAAAGTGAAACGGCGCCATCACAGAGGACCAGTAATGCGAAGTAACTTCGAGATTCAGATCTTTTATCTTCTGAGGAAAATAAAGCGTGCGACGCCGAATAAGTATAATCAGCCCAAGCACTAAAGGAGCCAGTGCCAAATGAAACGGTGTATTTGAATTCAGTTCACCATGTGCCGAGTTGATAGATTCAAGTGCCTTTACAAACAAATAAGTCAGGCCACCGACAACAGAGCCAAGGAAAACAGAAAGAAAGAGTTGAACGTAAGGGTTGCTGTTTGTCGGAGTGTTGGTCACAGGCCCATCATACACTTTTTTAATGGACGGTAAATTCATTTACCTTGCTATCGGTCTGTGTTAAAAATCCTGTAATGAAAACAGAGTCAGAATATCAGCAGCTATTTTTAGAAAACTGCGCTGAACAAAATCCAAGCGTGCAAGAAATCTCGAAACACTACTGGATCGATATGACATCACACCTGAGCACTTATTTCTCTCACGAAAGCCGCACCCACATTACCGTTAAGGCTGCAGGTCTGCTGAATGAAAAGATGGCCGCCGGCACTTCTGCCGAAGACGGATGGAAGGAAGTCATCCGGGATTTTCTGGCCAACAATTACTGGCAGCAGCCGGTGCAGATTAAAAAACCTGAAGTCAAAAAAACAGAAGAACAGAAGAATTTTTCGACTTTGCTTAAGTACGGCTTTGCACTTTTTCTTTTGATGTTTGTGATGAAGATCGCTGTGACTATTTTCGGAATTCGCGGTTCTATCAATCCTGACCGCATCGACCCGGTGTGGACCTGGATTTTTTTCGGTCTTTCGCTTGTGATGATGGTATTCATTGCCTATCGCCTGGGTAAAAGCGAAGACTAAGTCGGATTGATATTATACTTCAGCCAGTAATCAATATTGATAAAAGAATCATCCGGAAAAAGACAAATAGAAGTTTCCCGCCAGTCACCGGTCGTTTTGTATTTAACAATGATAGGAACTGCTTTCAGCATCTGGCACGTGCGGTGCCCGGGGCTTCCCAGTTCTGATTTTGTATTTAAGAGACTCAGTGGAACATTTTGTCTTTTCATCGCCAGGCAATCGGATTTTTTATTGCATTCCTGATTGATGATGAAATTTGCTGAGGTATCAACACAGAATTTACTTTTAACCGCAGTGGGTTTCATTTTGTAAGTGAAAGTCATATTCGACGCCGGATAACATTTGGTTTCAGCTGCTAAGCCCGCCATGACGGCAAATGAAATGATTAAAAATAAAAGTTTACTCAAGACGGTTACCGCTGTGTGAAGCACGCACTAAAGTGCTGGCGCGCACGATGTAAAGACCGTCTTCGCAGTAAAATGGGGGATTGTGCAGCGCTAGTTTGGCCTGCGCACTTTGATTAACACATCTTTCGTTACACGCCCGGTAATGAATTCCGGGTCTGCAAGTAGCCGTGCAGGCAAAGCTGTCTTGCTCGAGCGATGTTACACGCGGATCATTCTTCGGAACAGAAACATACTTTGTGCGGTCATAATCACAACTGCCGCTTCCCCATGAGTTTCGTAAAATGAATTCCTCTTCACCATGAGTACAGTTGTAACGCTTTCCTACCAGTAACGAATAATGCAAAGGCCGCTCGCCGCTTCTTGTAGTTCCGGGCGTATCATAGGAGTTTCTGACCGCATCACTTGCGTAATCAAAAATGCTGGCGCTGTAATTGATGCCCACAGGTTCAGGATTGGGCCCGTCAAGGGCGCGGCTGAATTCTGAAGGAGTCAGATTAATAATTCTTGGTTTTTGATTTCCGGGAATCTGAACACGCTGACAGGATTTCATGAACTCACTCATCGGGTCTACGTTAGCGTAATTATCAAGAATGGCGGCAATGTTTCCCTGAAAGCGCGGAAACACTGCACGAATACTGCTTTCACGCTGGCAGTCGGGGCAGTTCGGGGTCATCGCATTGACTGTTAACAGTTGATTTACATTTACTCCTAAGCGCGGATCAAATCCATCGGAAGCCACTGAAGACTCTAAACACATGCCTTCGTTAATTCCCCGTCTTAAAACATCAGTCGCGACTGCCCCTGCAGGAAATTCAAAACGTGGAGCCCCCACTCGCAAATTTAATCTTGCTGTCATGGCTTGTTCGGCCTGACTCATAACTTGACTACACTGGCTGTCGGCGCGGCAAGCGGCTTTTCTCATGCGGTCACAGTTGTCGGCAGTTGTATCCAGCACCGCTGTGTTTGCAGCCCCTGGCACCGGGCGCAATGTGCGAATCGCACCATTGGGGTCACGTTGCACATTCTGACAGGCGGCCTGCACCTGCGCATTCCGGGATTCAATGTTAGCTGTGATGTAAGGATGAATGGCATTCACCTGCGCATCCAGTGCATTCATTCGCTGAATGTAGCCGGCTGAGTCAGTATTAAATTTTGCATAAGCGGCTCTGCGGTCTCTGGTTGTTTCATCAAGTGCAAGAGCAACAGGTGATACACGGTCAGGGCCTGTCGAGCGCACGCCGCCCATTCCCCGTTTAGACATCCAATGGGTCAACTGATCGGAACTTCCGTACGCGTAGCACCAGCCATCTCCGTCCTGGTTACGGATCGGGCCCATCTCCATTGAAATATCAACCGCGCGGCTTGCAGCTGCTTGCGGGCAATTAATATTTTTTTGAGCATGAGAAAATAGAGAAAGCTGTAGCAGCAAAAACAGAACAACGCGCATCTCTTCATTGTAGCTTTTTTGATTATCTAAGTTTACTGGGCCTTAGAGTTACTGGTCTTTTTTACAGGGACCAGCATAATGAGGCCGCCGGCCACAAAGAATATACCGACTCCCCATCCGAAATAGTTTGCCAGGATTTGCTTATCTGTGGCGCTTTCCAGAATGGGTCCAGCTAAGGCGATCGCAACTGCCCTGGAAACCTTTGAAGACATCTTCCAAACGCCAAGGTACTGGCCAGATACGTTTTCAGCGGTTTCTTCTTCTTTTTCCCTCAGAAACTCTGCCAGATAAATTTCAAGTACGACAGCCACACCGATTAAAACCCCACCGATGCCTGCAGCGACAAAAAATATAACAGGAAAATCAACTCCTTTAAAGTTTGGAAAACAAAGGATTGTCTGAATTCCAAGTAAGAAAGCGCCAGCCGCAATCAAGTGAGACTTTTCGAACTTACGCGTAAAAAATATCCATAGCGGAATTGAAAACGTAAAAAATACCAGAAAGCCCACCAGAATAATCTGCGTTTGCTTTTCTGTGAACATCAGAAAATCTTTGTAATAATAAAGCGCTAAAGCCGAGTTCAACCCGATTCCGCAGTTCACAACGAAAAAAGCCACCATCAGCCTGACAAACTTAGGATCGCGCACCAGCTCCATGATTTTTCGGTGAGGTTTTGCTATACCGTTCACCGCGTTGTTCGGTTCGTCTTTATAGACAATGAACATTGTTAAGAAAGAGCACAAAAGCATTATGATACACAAAAGCGCAGTTGAATTTAAGTAAGGCAAGGAAGCTGCATCAGGATTTATTTCGCGAATGAGAAATACGGCAGGAATACTTAAACCGACAAAGGCGCCGATATTTAAAAAAGCCACACGCCAGCCGATCCACTTCTTTCTTTCTTCATCCTGTTTAACGAGATCGTTTGCAAGCGCCATGTACGGAACGGCATAAAGTGAAATGGCCGAATTTAAAAAAGAAGAAATCAGAAACAGGTAGCAAAAAGTTATGGCCTCACCTAATCCGCTTGGCAAACGCCATAGGATAAAAAACAACGCCGCAACTAAGACTGTGGCTAAATAGATGATTCCTTTACGGTGCCCTTTTCTGGCGTAGTAGCGGTCTGACACGACTCCGATCCATGGGTCTATGAGGGCGTCCCACATCACGCCAAGGCCGATGGCAAGACTTGTCAGCGAAGGCGAAAGACCCAGCATCACGTTAAAGTACAAAAGCAAATAAACTTTTAAATAGATATCAATACTGGCAGGGCCTAATTCAGAAAGCCCGTAGAAGAAGGGCTTTAACTTTTGCATTCTGAGGCTTTGCATAGGCTAACTCAATTTGTGAAGAACCATCTTGAGATAGTAACCTTCCGGAAAGTGCATCATATGCGGGTGATCCCAGCCCTGGCCGCCGTAAGCCACGCATTTTGCCGGCGCACCGGATTTAAGAACAGATTTTCTTAGAGCATCTTTGAAATCTTCAAGGGAAACCAAACCGGAACAAGTGCATGAGACCACCGTTGCGCCCGGTGCCGCCAGTTTGAAAGCCTGAGTGTTCAGCTTTGTGTAAGCTGCCAATCCTTGATTTAAATCTTTTTTGTTTTTCACAAAGGCCGGAGGGTCAGAAATCACAACATCAAACTTATGCGCCTGCAGCTCGGTTAAACTTTCTATGTCTAAAACATCTTTTTTGTAAGAGAACACACCGGCTGCTATTCCGGT
>JAJFMT010000112.1 GCA_020696855.1 Pseudobdellovibrio sp. | reverse complement strand
GGAACGTTCTGAGAGTACCGCGGCTCTCCCAGAACTTCTTTCATCGTTTTACCGATGACATCC
This sequence comes from Pseudobdellovibrio sp., assembly GCA_020696855.1. Lineage (GTDB taxonomy): Bacteria > Bdellovibrionota > Bdellovibrionia > Bdellovibrionales > Bdellovibrionaceae > Pseudobdellovibrio. Next base: position 8,175 of record JAJFMT010000112.1, on the reverse strand, counting down.
AGGCCATCCTGGTGGAACCACTGATTGAAACCATTGTTCGAAAAAAGAATTCGCTGGCTTCGGTCTACCTGGGCAATGAACACCGGTAACGCATTGGTAATGGCACGCAGTTGTGCTTCACGTTCTTTCAAGGCTTCAGTACGGATCTTAACGCGGTTTTCGAGCTCTTCGTTTAGCTGCCGCATTCTTTTTTCAGTTTCTACAAACTGTGTAATATCGCGGGTAACTTTTGAAAAACCCGTCAGGTTTCTATTTTCATCAAATAACGGCGCAATCACGATACTGGCCCAGTACCAAGTGCCGTCTTTTCTTAAACGCTTACCTTCACCTTCGAAGTGGCCCGTTTCTTTTGCCAGATTCAGCTCCCAGTCGGCGGTGTTGGCGTCGATGTCGGTTTGAGTATAGAACATCGACATGTGACGGCCGATCACTTCATCCTGAGAGTAGCCGCTGATGCGCTGGGCGCCGGCATTCCAGGTTGTCACTTCGCCCTTCGTGTTTAACATAAAAATGGCGTAGTCTTTTACGGCATCAACTAGCAGGCGGAATTTTTCTTCGCTGGAAACCAGAGTTTGATTGGCCGTTACGATTCGCTGATTCATCATCTTCTGCGCCATTGAGCTAATCAGCGCCAGGCCCAGCACCAGCATCGTCGTTGTTACAACGCCGATAATAAGTCCTGTCGATACTGTCAGGTCGGTCGTACTGACATCTTCAAAACCGGTATGGATAAATGTTGCCGCATACATCCCGGTGTAATGCATGCCCGCAATCGCAAGCCCCATAGCGATGGCCGCAAAAAATATTTCCATCTGTCTTTCCGCATGGCGTTTCAGCCTTGTAAAGATAAAAAGGGCTGAGAACGATGCGATAAGTGCGATGGCAATCGAAAGGGTAACTAAAAAAAGATTCCAGCGGATGGTGGCGTTGACCCGCATCGAAAACATTCCGATGTAGTGCATACCTGCAATGGCCGCCGCCATTGAAACGCCGCCCGCTGTAATTGAACCGATGGGAACATGTTCGCGGCTGACAATAAAAAACGCCATACCAGAAGCGGCGATCGCCACTACAATAGAAAGCGCCATAAGCGGAAGGTCATACGCCATCGTCATGCCCGGCATTTCAAAAGCCAGCATACCGATAAAGTGCATACTCCAAATTCCAAACCCCATGGCAACTGAGCCTGTAACCAGCCAAAGCGACTGATGAAGGCGTCCTCGGGTTTGCGACAAACTGCTGGCTAAGTTGAGTGCAACGTAGGATGCAAAAATTGCAACCAAGAACGATATAGCAACTAGCAACGGGTCGAAGCGGGTTTCCATTACCATAATGCTTCGTGATATAACACAAAGTGATATAAAAAGTACTTCAAAGCCTCATATCAACTGAGGATTAAGATTTCTTAAATTTTCTTATAAAAAGAGCTGCTTTAGGCGGCTTTATTGTCGAATAGAGTAAACTTAAATAGCTGTAATGGCCTATGATTTTGAAAAAAGCCGTGGCGCGGATTTCGTTGCCTTTTTCGGACGCATTCGTTTCTTCCACTGGTACTTTTTCATATCCAGCTGATCGCCTTCAGAAAACATTATTCCTTCAGCTTCAAGAAAGCGTTTTTGCTTACGGTAATTGTGAGATTGTCGGTCGAAAGAAATTTTTCCTTTTGAGTTTAAAACCCGATGCCAAGGAAGTTTGTAAAGTGTGGAGCACGAATGAAGAATCCACGCGACCCCGCGAGAGCCCTGTGCAACTGTTCGCGGCTTTTTTGCAAAAGTCAGAACACTTTCTTGCCAAATCATCATCAGCCATGGAATCACAGTCGGCTGCACAAGCATTGCAGATTTCTGCGCAGATCTCACAAATGGCGTAATAGTATTCTGAACGGCGAATTAAAAAATCTGCCGATGCCTGACAGGCGCTGGCACAATCGTTTAATACCGCCAGGTGAAACGGCGCCGCCATTGTTCCGCCTTTGCGGATGCAGTGTGCGGCCAGCTGCGTGCAGCTTTGGTAACAATCAAGACAGTTCTGAATACAGACCTCCATCAGTGATGATGAAGAAGCCATAAAACTGGATTTATCGAAACTCTTCTGATTGTAAGTTTGCATAACACTTCCTATTCAATTTTAGTTTTTAAATTTTGCGCCTCAGTAAGGTGACTTGAAACTGTTTCGCGTGTTTTTGTTAAATGCGTTCGCATCTGCTCGCTTTTAGCATTCGGAATCAGGTTCGCATCAAGCAAGTTCAGAGCTTTCTGGTGCATGTCGATTTGGCTTTGGATGTAAGCTGAATCGAATGAATCGCGAGATTCCTTTTTTAAATTTTTCATTGCATCTTTTGCTTCTTGTTTTAAGGATTTACTTAATGCTGTTGCATCACGGTCGGTCATTTTCGTGATGTCTCTCGTTTCTTTTTTGTTTTCACGGTGATGCTTGATCATCATTTTCGCGAAGTCGCGTACCTCTTTATTTTTAGCTCTTTTAACTGCGATATCAGCGGCATCAACTTCCCCTTCGTTTACAGTTAAAAGCACTTTTGCAATTTGTCCGTCAGTTGTCAGTGCTGTGTCGGTAGCGCCGCTTGCAGAAACTGTTGCAGAGCCGGCTGTGCCTGTTGTTGTACCGGTTGTTGTGCCTGTAGCTGTTCCGGTTCTTGTTTCTGTAGTTGAATTTTGCATGGAACCTGATTGCGTCGTTGTACCTGTCGTTGAATTCTGCATAGTTCCTGACTGAGTTGTTGTTGTGCCGGCTTTTTCTGTCGTGGTTCCGGTTGTGCTTCCTGTGGTGGTTCCCGTTGTGTTGCCCGTGGTTTTTTCTTGCGACGTTCCGGTCATTGTGCCGGTGCCTGTCGCTGTGCCGGTGGAAGTCCCAGTTTGGGCCAGCGCCGAAACAGATAATACAAGAACTGCTGTAAAAATAGATTTAATCATTGAAAATTCTCCTTATGGTTTTTTGATGTCGTATCTACAAAAGCAAGAAGGGTGCCGCGCCTCGTTTGTTTTAGATTAGCGGCCTTCCGCGTCGCCACGAATGCTTTGCAACCCTAATCACTTCCTGTCTTCCAGTTTGAATCCCGCATCTTCTTTGATTGAGGCGATCCTTTTTGCCGCAAAAATATACTTAACAAACCAAGACTTGCGACTGAAAAGAACTCGCTTTGCCAGTTCTGAAAAGATTCAAACCAAAATTCATCTTCTTTAAACACTTCCATAAAAGAGATTTCAGCTTTGCCTTCGCTGGCGTGCTCTTCATTAATGAGACGGTAACTGCCCTCCGCATGTACGAGAAAGAAAAACAGAAACAATCCCGTCAGTGCCAATGTTAAGGAATATTCATAAAACCTGAAACCAACCGGCCGCAATTTTCTTTGCTTCCGGCAATACTCTTCCTCCAGCATTTCTTTTTCACGGTCTTCGTTTGTCATGTCTTCAGGAAGTTTTTTGGATTCAGATGAGCCGCGCTGATAAAGGTAGGCGCTTAAAATAACAAACAGTCCCATCTGTAAAAACTCGGACTCCATGTTTTCTGCCACGCTACTGATAAAATGTCCGCTTTTAATATATTCGCTGTAACTTTGCAGCGGCGCCAAACCTTCGTGCTTGCGGTCGTCGTTGTACGCTTTAAGACCGGAGTGAATCTGCCCGATGACCGAAAGAATGAACAAAGCAAGAAGCACAACCGTCATTCCTATCTTTTTCATGCGGAAATATTCCCCTCGCCTGCGAAACTTTGACCGACGGCCAAACCGTGGATACGCAAAGACCGAACACTATCCAGCATATGACATGCCATTTTTCTGGTGTGGTCAGAAATTTGCTACCATAGTTCAAACAGTTCGGAAGTTTTTGAAAGGACCAACATGGATTACGTGAACAAATCTTCATCTTCGTATCAAAGACGATATCGCTCTTACGAAGTTCAGAAAAAAGATCTTGTCTGCCTTTCACCGAACGCAACACTGGCTGAAGCCGCAAAGCTGATGCGCAAACACCAGGTCGGCGCAATCATCGTTGTTGAAGACCGTGAAGGAAGTTCTACCCCTGTCAGTATTATTACCGACCGTGACATCGCCCTTCAGGCCGAAATCGGGGATTTAAACTCCTGCAAAATCGCAAATTACATGCATGACAATCTGACAACGGCCCACATCGGAACAGATGAATTCGAACTCGTAAGAATTATGAAAGAAGCCGGCGTTACCCGCCTTCCGCTTGTCGATGACCAGGGTTCGCTTGTGGGAATCGTCACCGCTAAAAAACTTCTACAGATATTTTCGGAAGGTCTTAGCGACTTAACGCAAATTTCAGAACGTCAGCAACAAAATGAAAGATCACATCACTAATACAAATCAACGACGATTGAATTTATAACCAAGGAGACATTATGGTTATCGTAGAGTTTTCAGTAAATCCGTTAGATCAGGGCTCTAGCATTGCGAAGCCGGTTTCACGCGCAGTTGACATCATCAGCCGCTCGGGACTTTCTTACGAGCTTGGCGCTGTAGGAACCACTATCGAAGGTGAACTGGATGAAGTCATGGATCTTCTAACAGAATGTATCGAAGACTTATCCAGCCATTCTGACCGTGTGTCGTTTTCTATTCAAGGCGATTTTCGCAAAGACAACTACCCGCGCCTGAAAAAAAACGTAAGACGAGTCGAACAAACTCTCGGCCGCGATATCAATTCGTAAATTAAAATTATTTCACTCCGGTTCTTCGGATTGTCCACAAAGTTTACAGGTCCTTTGCTTCAGATCGACTGTGCTCTTGCTGAACGCTTGGCACAGGAACGGCAATACGCACGGACAGATAACAAAAGATCAGGCTTAAAAGAGCAGGAATGCTGTTTCAGATCTGATGATTGATGTTTATCGTGACGCAGACCAAATTTCAGAGTTGCTGAAACCAAAACTAGATTCAGCTGAGCTCAACTAAACTACGCAAACCAAGGCCCCTCTGGCGCATCTGTTGCTGTGAAAACAGTGATGGGTGCGCCGAACTTTTCTAAAGTTAAATTAGTAACGGACGACGAATATTTAGATGCTTTGCTGCCTCTCTTAGATAAGGCCAAAACAAAGATAGATATTTTAGCCTTCTCGTTTGCCATTGGCAGCGCGGCAGGAAAAATCAATTTTGGAACAACACCTTTTATTGTAGCTGAAAAGCTGGTTCAGCTGAAAAAAGAAAATAAGAAATTAAAGATTCGCGTTTTTCTTGAAGGCTGGCGTGAGACTTCTATTCGTAACCGCGTTACCGGCGCGTATCTTAAAAAAAATAAAATTGATGTGAAGTACGGCTCGACCCACGCAAAAGGTTTTGCAGTTGACGACCGTTACGTCTTCTTCGGTTCTACCAATCTGACCCATCAATCGATCGTGAAAAACAATGAAACGAATTTATTAATCGACAGCGCTGAAGTGGCTGCCGAGTTTGAAAAATATTTTATGCACCTTTGGAAAGGCGGATCTCACGGCGAAATCCATTTGAATAAACCCATGCTGGCCGACGGTGATTTCAAAGACGAGCTTATTAAAGTTATCAGGGCTGCAAAAAAACGAATCGATTTTTCTATTTACTTCTTTCACCACGCTGAAATTGAAAAAGCACTCTTAGAAGCCCATAAGCGCGGAGTCAGCATCACGGGATATGTTCATAACCATGGTGCCTTTGCGCTCAGTTACGTCAGAAGAAGCCTGGCTACGGCCCGGCGGCTTTTTGATTCAGGAATCAAAAAAATTTACTTTGGTCCGAAGCATTTGTTTTCTCATGCTAAATTTTTAGTTGCTGACGGCAAAACGATTTTGATGGGCACCGGTAACTGGCTGCCTGAAGACGTCAATATTCACCCCCAGCTCTACATTGGATTTGAAAATAAAGTTGTGGCGAAGAAGCTTCTCAGTTACTTCAAAACAAAACTGGACAGAGAATCTCTGGCGAAATAAACTCGGCGCATGCCAACACCTACAAAATGCCCTTTATGTAACTGTGAAAATATCTATCAGGACGGCTTAAACTGGGTTTGCCCGGAATGTTTTCATGAATGGGACCCGTCAGCGGCTGTAACTGAAGCGGCCGTTACCGAAGAACCGGGTGTAATCAAAGACGCCAACGGAAATGTGTTACAGGACGGCGATACCGTAACAGTTATCAAAGATTTAAAAATTAAAGGAAGTTCTTCCTCCGTCAAAGTCGGCACTAAAGTTAAAAATATTCGTTTAACTGACGGAGCCGACGGTCACAATATCTCGTGTAAAATTGAGGGTTTCGGTGCGATGAACCTGAAGTCCGAATTCGTAAGAAAAGTTTAATACGGCTTTCAGAAAAGCAGCGAATTTAACGCTCAAAAAACAGGCGCGAGTTTCGGGCCTGAAATATTTCATTTTCCTTGGTTATTTTCACAAAATTTACATACAATACCTGAATGCTCGAACTGACTCAGAAAGGCCTCTACTGCCCGGCCGGTGACTTTTACATTGATCCTTCCGGTAAAGTAGACCGCGCCGTTATTACTCATGCTCACAGTGATCATGCAAGACGCGGCGGCCAGCTTTATTATTCCACCGTTTCAGGAGAGCCGTTACTTCGCGCGCGTTTAGGAAAAAACATTTCTGTTCAGTCATTTTCTTTTTCTCAGAAATTTCAGATCGGGCCTGTGACATTATCTTTTCATCCGGCAGGGCATATTCTGGGTTCAGCGCAGGTCAGGCTTGAATACCGCGGCGAAGTTTGGGTGGCCTCGGGCGACTACAAACGTGACGCCGACCCTACCTGTGAGCCCTTTGAAAATGTTCCTTGTGATGTCTTTGTTACCGAAGCCACCTTCGGCACCCCTGCCTATCAGTGGAATAAAGAAGCCGACATCGGTTTTGAAATTTACCAGTGGTGGAAAGAAAACAGTTTACGCGGAGTTAATTCCGTATTGTTCGCGTACTCGCTGGGAAAAGCACAACGTGTTCTCGGCTTGCTTGAGCCGTGGGCCGAGCGTCCGGTAATTTGTCATGCCGCTTCGACTCCGCTGACTGATTGTTACCGGGCTCAAGGAATCCGTCTGGCCGAAACCCGCTGCTTCAGCAGTGTTAATGCCGGTGAAGAATTCTTTGGTGAGCTATTTTTATTACCGCAAAGTTTTTTAAATTCTGAACAGGCTTCTGTTCTTGGCAAAAATTATCAAACCGCTTTCGCGTCGGGCTGGATGGCCACTGAAAACAGACCGGGCTTTTCCAGTTACGACAAGGGATTTTTACTTTCAGACCATGCAGACTGGAATGATCTGGTCCGGACGGTATTAGAAACCGGAGCAAAAAAAGTTTACGTTCAGCACAGAGGCAACGGCGCCCTGGTCAAGCATTTGAATAAATTAGGTTTGCAGGCTTTTCCCGATACAGCGTTAGTGCCGAAACCGCAAAGCCAGCTGGAGCTTTTTTAATGCTTGAAAGAAAGAAAATCTCGTTAGCCGTATCGAAGTTTGCGCAGCCGGCCCCTTTACGCGGCAGCATCGATACATATTCGGGTTTGGGCCGCGGGCCTGAAATCGGGCAAGAGATTCACCGCCGCTTTCAGGCGATGCGCAAAGAAGAAAATAAATCTTACGCCTGTGAAGTGGAATCAAAACATGTTTTTTCTGCTGACAAGTTTGATTTTGAAGTTTGCGGCCGCATGGATGGTTACCTGAACGAGCCGTTACGTATTGAAGAAATAAAATCTTCGTTTAATATTTTTGAACTTCAGCGAAGACTTAAAGAAAACAATGAGCACCCTTACGTTTTACAATTACGAACCTATGGCTATTTTCATTTTTTAAAATACGGCGAAGTGCCTGAGTTAATTTTGCTGCTGGTATCAAGCCGCAACTATGAAACTTTCGAAATGAAAATTTCTTTGGACGTGAAGTCTTATGAAGAGTGGCTGTCGCGCCGCCTGGTTGAACTGGTTGAAGAAGCTTACAATGCAGAAAAGCGAAGCGCCCGCCGAAAGAAAGCTTCGGCGGCACTGGTTTTCCCGTTTGATAAACCTCGCAGCGGGCAGATTGATTTAATTGAAAGTATCGAAAGCGGCTTTACAGAAAAAAAGACCATGCTGTTTCAGGCGCCAACCGGTTTAGGAAAAACAGTGGGCGTTATGTACCCGTCTTTGAAAGAAGCTTTAAGCCGAGGGCAGCGGCTGATTTACACCAC
>JAJFMT010000003.1 GCA_020696855.1 Pseudobdellovibrio sp. | reverse complement strand
CCTTTGCCGGCAAACTGCCCCTTTTTCTGAGCATTAAAGGCCGTCAAACTGTCTTTAAATTCCATGAGCAAAACATTTTCTTTATCTGTAGAAAATATTTTTTTGGCTTTTCCTTCGTATAATAAATCTTTTTTCATTTTAATCCTTTAAATAAGTTTTCATGCGGGATTCAATAGCGGCCAGATGCTTTTTGCCGGAGAAAATGGTTTTTAAATCCTTTTCTGAAAACAATTTAGATGCTTTTTTGTCTTTCAAAATTTTTTCTTTTAAATGCTCACCGTTTTTAAGTGAGTGAGCCAGGCCCTGCACCACTTCATAAGCTTTTTCACGGCTCATATCGTGATTTTGAACTAAATGCAGAAGCAAATGGGACGAGTAAAGGACTCCCCCAAGCAGTTGCGTGTTATCAAACATTTTTTCTTCGTTAACGTAGAGGCCCTTTAACAGGTCATTCAGACGTTTAGTCAGGTAATGAGCCAATTGAAACGCATCAGGGAAAACAACACGCTCAACTGAAGAGTGACTGATATCACGCTCGTGCCATAAAGCGATGTTTTCAAGAGACGCCTGTGCATATCCGCGCATCAATCGCGCAAGCCCTGTAATGTTCTCTGCGCTGATCGGATTCTTTTTATGCGGCATCGCCGACGAACCCTTCTGCCCTTTAGTAAAACCCTCGATGACTTCAGAAACCTCACTGCGCTGAAGGTGACGAAGCTCTACGGCCAGTCGCTCGTAACCGGCAGTTAAAAAGGCAAGCGAGTTAATAACTTCAGCATGACGGTCACGTGGCACTACCTGAGTTGCGAAATCTTCAACTTCAAGATTTAAACGAGTAGCGACCTTTTTTTCAAAATCCAGCGGCATAGCTGATGATGTACCGACGGCTCCGCTCAATTTGCAGATGCGGATCCCTTCTTGGGCCGATTTTAAACGTTTAATGTTTCGGTCCAGTTCAAATAAGAATCCGGCAAGTTTAAATCCGAAAGTTGTAATCTCTGCAAAGATTCCGTGGGTGCGCCCGGCACAAATGGTCGCTTTGTATTTTTTAGAAAGCGTAGCCAGTGTCTTTCTTAAAACAGTCACATCAGCCAGTAAAACATCAAGCCCCTCAGAAATCTGTAAGCTGAGCGCCGTATCTAAAACATCAGAACTGGTAAGACCGAAGTGAATATACTTTCCGTTCTCTCCGACGTTTTCAGCCATGTTTGAAACAAAGGCAATGACATCATGCTTTGTCGTGCGTTCAATTTCTAAAATGCGGTCGACTTGAAATTTAGATTTTTTTCTGATGTCTTCAGCTGCCTTAGCAGGAATGATCCCCATCTGTGCCTGTACCACCGCACATTCAATTTCAACCTGCTTCATATATTCGAAGCGGCTCTCCTGTGAAAACTGCTTCGTCATTTCTTCTGTACTGTAACGGCTAATCATTATGTTACCTTCCGTTTTCTAATATTTCTTTTTTATTACTCAGGCGGTTTTTTAATAACTGGCTCAGATGTGCAGTCATCTTTTCTGTTGTCCACAAATTATAAGTCGGAACAAGTGCGCCGCCCTTTGTGTGACGTAATTTTGCCTTATAACTATAATACCCGTCCGCCGGTGTTACAAAACTTCCGATATAGTCTTCAAGCTGAAAGGCCACGAATCTGCGGTTCAGTGCTGAAGACACTCGCTGGGCCAGGAACATTTTGTACTCTTCAGATTCCTGCATTTCGTAAGGGATATAAAAAGAAATTTCAGCGGTATCACTGTTAATCTTAACAAGATACCAGTTGTCCTGAACCGACTCTACCAGACTGTTTTCGACAAAAATAAAACTGTTCGGGGTACCTTTTTTGTGAAAGTGCTTAAGATTGTAAACCAATGTAATAATTGATTTGCTTTGCTCCGTGAATGAATTAAATAAATTTTGCTGCTTCTCAAGCACTTCGGCCATAATAGCCTGGCTGTTTTGAATCAGTAAAAAATCGTACTCTGTTATTTCCAGCCGGGAATTTTCAATCGCATATTTTCCCAGTTCACGGTTGTATTTAATAAAGTTAATGTCGCCGATGCCGGATTCCTGAAATTCCTGAACTGTGCTGTTTGTATCTTCAATCTCAGCGCTGACTTTCGTTGGATAAATCTGGTTAAAAAAATTACGGTAATTCTGCGAATTCCTTTTAAACACAAGCTCCTGGTGCGGCGTCCGCAAAGAGGCATCCGGTGATACATGCAAGCCGTCCACAAGTAGCGGCAGCTTTTCCGCTTCAAGATCCACCCCTGCGGTTTTGCTGTTGGCAAAATAGAAATGCACGTGAGAGTAATACTTTTGAAGCAGAGGTAAAGTTTTTAAACTGGATCTATCGGCCGTAATAAATGCCAACTTCATAGCGCCATCCTGAATGTCAGTTCCCGCAACAAATGCTGCTCGGTACGTCTTAAAAAAATCTCGGATTCTTCTAAAGAAAAGTTCTGGGGATGATCTAATATCTTTTTCTGCAAAACCTTTTCGCCTTCATCCATTTCTTTTGTTACATAATGAAGCGTGACTCCCATTGGAGCATTGTCATTCCAGCTTCGTTCTGCGGCGTTCAAACCTTTGTATTCGGGCAACAAACTAGGATGAATATTAATCATTCTGTTCTTCCATCTTTCGACAAAAGTTTCAGGAAGAATTTTCATAAATCCGGCAAGCACAATATGTGAAATATTATGTTTCTCAAGTTCTGCCGTCAGCTCATCAAAAGAATGCTGCTTCGTTAAAATAAACACCGGCTTACCGAAGCGTTTCGCCTTTAAGACACCCGCTGCTGATTTTCTATTACTGATAACAAGTTTAATTTCGAACTGGTGATGCATTTCAAGTAACGCCTGCAGAGTCGAGCCGCCGCCCGAAATGAAGACCGCAACGTTTCGGACTTTTTTAGGTCCATTGAACATGCGGTTCACCCTCGCTTCGTTTTTTGATTTTTCCGAGGCGTTGCGCTTTGTAGCCGGCAGCTGCCAGCTGAGATTTTGCTTCACCGATTTGTGCTTCTGGCATAATCACCATAAGACCAATGCCGCAATTAAATGTAATACGCATTTCGTCGTCCGTAATTCCGGCACGCTTTTGTACTTCAGCGAAGCACTCAGGAAGCGGCCAGCGGTCAACAACTGCACTTAAGTTTTCAGGTAATACGCGCGGTAAATTTTCAATACCGCCGCCGGTAATATGTGAAACGGCATGAACCTCGAAATTCTTTTTAAGTAAAAGCGCAGCCTCTACATAAAGTTCAGTCGGCTTCATCAGCCAGTCTTTATATTTTTCGTATTCGCCGTCAAAAACTTTACGGATTAAAGAATAACCGTTGCTGTGAAATCCGGAACTTTCAATTCCAAGCACTGCATCGCCATCTTTGACTAAGTGTGGTCCCCACATTTTTTCTTTGTCGACAACGCCGACAGAGAATCCTGCGCAGTCGAAATCGCCGGGCTGATAAACGCCTGGCATCTCTGCAGTCTCGCCACCGATCAGCACCATATGTGATTTTTCACAAGCGGCGCGAACCCCTGTCAGAAACTCCTGGGCTTTTTCAAGATTCAGCTTCCCGACAGCATAATAATCCAGAAAAAATAAGGGCGTCCCGCCGGTGCAGATCAGATCATTGGCGCACATAGCAACCAAGTCCTGCCCGACAGTTCTGAAATCGTTAAAATGGCTAGCCACTTTAACTTTTGTTCCGACTCCGTCCGTGCATGAAACAAGGAGCGGCTCTTTCATATCTGAAAATTTTCCGTTAAATAAAGCTGCAAACCCACCAATGCCGGAAACGACTCTTTTCTTGTAGTCAGGGATATCTGAATTTTTAAACCGGTTTTCTGTAGAATTTTGAGGGGACTGTAACCACGAAACTAAATTATCGCCAGCTTCAATGTCGACACCACTTTTCTTGTAGTCGATCAAGGTTATCCTCCGAGGTTAAAGACAAAATTACCAGTGCGTTTTACGAATGAGAACTCGTTTTTTCGGTAACGCTTCAAGACTAAAGAAGGGGTTCACTTATTTTAGTTCAACTCCACCCAACTTCAATTACACTTGAGAAGTGCACATCATGTATTTGCGAAAGTTAACACTCGTCCTGGTCCTGCTATTCAGCTTATTTCATCAGCACAGCTTTGCACAAACCAGCACTGATATTGACGAAAATTTCGACCCTTTCTCTGACTATAACGAAGATGAACAAAGCGCCGAAGAAGAAGCCGACATTAACTTCTTTAAAAATGGGCGTTTTTTAACAGTTGGGGTTCTGGCGGGCTACCGCGGATACACCGAAGGGTTTTCGCAAGGCTACTCACCTGCTCTGGCTTTCGGTGTTCAATTCAGTTACTTCTTTGACTTACAAACAGCTTTGTCTCTAAGTTACGGAATTGCCGATAGCCCTGTCGATTTTTACAGCTTCAATGATGCGAGCTTCACCAGCGTATCAGAGCATTATACGGGCACTGTAAATATTCAGTCTTTTCATTTGAATGCCAAATACTATTTCAATACCGAAAACGTAACAAAGGGTCTTGCGGAACTGAACCCTTATGTTTTAGTCGGCGTCGGGCAGTACACCAGGACTTACAATCTTTCGAAGGTTCTAGCGATTAACCCCGACCGACCGATCGGCTTTGCACTCGCAACAGGAATTGAAATTCCGATCATGCGCCACAGGGCATACTTTGGCCTACAGGCCACATATCATTACGTACAATTTCCGGATGAAAATAACGAATTTATTGAAGAAGACAAATCCGGCTTTCCTGAACCGGTGCTAAGCCCTGTCCGTCCGCGGTTGAATGGTGATATCTACGAAATTCACAGCAGTATCGGATTTAATTTTTAATATTATTGACGTTTGGTGCTGACTCTCGTTGTACAAACCTGTGCGCCGTTACTTTCGGTAAAACAGGTCTTTTCGTATTGCACTGAAGAGTTAATGCTCGCATCCGCCGGAACCAGATTGCTTGACGATTCAGAGGCAATCGAACGGTTTTGATTAGCCGAACCTTTTCCGGAAAAATGCTGACCCATCATAATACCGATGCCTAAAACCACAAAAGTAAAAACACCGATGATGAGCTGGCGCTTTTGATTAATTGCAAAATCGCGCGCCGGCTGATCCAGATCTCGGTAAGTGGTAATCACTGCATTCTCTTGCGCCACGGCGGGAACATTCACTTCGCGAACCTGCGGCAGTGCTGATTGCGAATACTTTTGCAAGTTGTGCGCAATTCGCTGCGGGACCTGTGCATGAGAATGACCTGCATTACTTGTTTTTACGACTTGTCTGCTCACCGTTTTACCTCTTAGGGCTTATCGGCAACCTGGACTTTTTTTAAAGGTTAAAAGTGTCTCATGTTGAGATTATGAACGTAAAAATGCACCAATCATCAAAGTAACAAGAGCTAAAATGACAACCACAGGGACCACCCATTTCAAAACGAACTCCCAGTGAGAGTACATCGCAATACTTGTCGGCATCGAGTCGTTTATAAAAAGTTTTTTTCTTGTCTGTTTATTGATGCTCAAAAAGAAAAGCATCACGATGCCCAGAGCTGCAATTGGTAAAAAAACGTTAATCAAGGTCGCATCGAAAAACTCGATCATGCTGCGGCCCATGATGCTGACATTTTTAAAAATGGATCCCGAAAATGCGGGGAACACCGTCATGAGCATGATCAAAATTCCTGAAAGAGATGTTGCAACAGACCGGCTCATTGACTGATTTTTTTCGGTAATGTTTGCTGTGATGGTTTCAAATAACCCGATGCTGGCATTCAAAGCCGCCAACCATAAGAATAAAAAGAAGATCAGTCCGAAAAGCACACCGCCTTTGATAGACGACAGAAACATCGGCATCACATCAAATAGCAGGCTTGGATCTGTGGCCAGTTGTTTAGAGCTCGAAAACGCGATTGGAAACACTAAAAGAACAGCGATGATTGAAATGGCCGTGTCGACCAAAGTAACACGAAGACCGATTGTCGGCAGATGCTCATCTTTATCGAGATAGCCCCCGAAAGTAACAATCGTTCCGAAGCCCAGAGATAAAGTAAACAGCACATGGCCGATGGCATGCCCGAGTGAACTCCAGTTCAGTTTAGAGAAGTCCGGATAAAACAAAAACCGCAAAACGTCTTTGGTAGAATCAAGCGATAGTGAACCGATCAGAAGGATAATCACAAGAATTCCGAATAACGGCAGCAATGAAGAAATCTTTTTTTCCATGCCTTCGCCGAAGCCCTTTAAAACGATAATTGACGTAATCAGTAAGTGAACGCTCGCCAACAAGAACTGCAGCCAACCGCTTTGCAGTAAAACGTTTACCGACGTATTAGAAAGGTATTTAACAGGTTCGTCATAGAAAAGACTGGTTACGAACTGGGTTAAATAGTGCAGCACCCAGCCGCTGATAACAGAATAATAAGAAAGCGTCATCGCCGTGATTGTTAAGCTGAACCAACTGAGTCCCACAATAGTTTTTTTGTATTTAGCCGTTACATTTCTAGAGGCTGCAAGAATACTGAGCCCCGTGTATCGGCCGATCATCAGTTCAGAAATCATTAACGAAAGACCGATGGTTAAAGCCAGAAAAACATAAAGAAGCAAAAAAGCACCGCCACCGTTTTCACCTACGATATACGGAAAACGCCAAAGGTTTCCCAGACCGCAGGCACTGCCGATCGCCAACAGGTAAAAAGAAAATCTGTTTTTAAACGAGGATTTTCTATTGGGCATCCCGTTCGCCTCTTCCTCTTGCCTTCATACAGAAAATTCTGATTGGAATGCCGTGAAGATCAAATCGCTCCTTCATGTTTTTGATTAAAAAACGTCTGTAAGAGTTGGTGACTCCATCCGGATGATTCGCAAATGCAATGAATGAAGGCGGCTGCTGATTGGTCTGAGTTAAGTAATAGAATTTTACGTTTGAAATTCCCCAAACTGGTGCCGGAGCTTTTCTAATTGTATCAAAGAAGAAATCATTCAATTCAGATGTAGAAACTTTAAAATTCAGTTTCTCGCTGACAGATTCAATCTCTTTAAACAGGTCTTCAATACCGCTACCCGTTTTTGCCGATGTAAACACAACCGGCACATCCGTAAAGAAGTGGAATTCGCGTTCAATCTGCGCCCGGAATGTATCGCGGTATGATTCGACTTCATTTTTAGCGACGTCGGATTTATTCGCGACCACGATAACACCTTTGTGGTCTTCTAAAATCTGCTGCAAAATTTTTGCATCCTGCTCCGACGGTCCTGTCAGGCCGTCAATGACCAACAAAACGATCTGCGAGCGGCGGATCGACTCTTGTGATTTAAAAGCCGAAATAATTTCGATATCGTCTTCTCGGCGCGACTGGCGGCGTAAACCCGCTGTATCGACAAGAACATATTTTTTACCGTTGTACTCATATGGAGAATCGACGGAATCTACCGTAGTTCCCGCCACTTCAGAAACCAGCATGCGGTGCATTCCTAAAAGACAGTTACAAAGTGAACTTTTTCCGACGTTCGGTTTGCCGACCATCGCAATTTGCATTCCTTCTTTTACGGTTTCTTTAGCTTCCGGAATAACTTTGTGAATCCATTCCATGATTTCACCGATACCCCTGCGCTGTTCAAAGGAAGCAGCTAAAACATCAAGTCCGAATTCGTGAAAATCGGCTTTTGCGATGTCTTCTTCGTGAGCGCTGTCGACTTTATTGATGACTAAAAGAATCGGACGGCCTGTTTGCTTTGCCAGTTTAATAATGTCGCGGTCTTCAGGAAGCATTCCGCTTCGGCCGTCCATAACGGCAATAATAAAATCCACCGAATGAAGAAAATCACTGACCTGCTCTCGGATCAGCTTTGAGAAGAGATCCTGTGATTCCGTGACTCCGCCGGTGTCAATCAGATCAAATTTTTTACCCCAGACATCTGCAGGTTCAATGATAATATCACGGGTAACACCCGCCTGATTCTTTACAACGGATTTTCTGGAATCAGTTAAGATGTTAAACAGCGTCGACTTCCCCACGTTCGGGCGGCCGATAATCGCAACTTTCGGGGCCAGCAAATTTATATCAGCGTTTGTCATTTACAGAGTACCCCATCTCTTTCATAAAGCGCTCTTGATCAAACCAGTTTTCTTTGACAACAACTTTGAGTTCAAGAAACACCTTTTCATCCATTAACTTTTCAACCTCAGCACGGCTTTCTTGACTGATCGTTTTAATAACTTTGGCACCTTGGCCGATCACCATAGCTTTATGGCTTTCTTTCGCGACGATAACGTCGGCATAAATATGCGGGCAAGGTTTTGCTTCTTCATCAAACTTACGCACCTGAACCGCAATTTGATACGGCAACTCATGACTTAAATTCTCAAAACATCTTTCTCTGACGATTTCAGCAACTAACTGGCGCATATTTTCGGTCGTGAACATATCGTCTTCGTAAAGCGGCGCCTGCGCCTCGGGTAAAAGCTGCTCAATCTCGTTCAACAAATGTTCACGGCCTTCTTTGCCGTCGCGCTTGCAGGAAACCTGCAGACACTTGGCACCCAGCGCTTCAACCATTGCTTTTACGATCAAGATCCTATGTGCTTTGTCTTCCACGTCTGTTTTAGTAATCACGCCGATCCAGGGCTTTTTAGCACCTTTAACAAGCGCTAAAACTTTCTCTAACCCTTCGGATTCTTTTTCATCAATATTCAGAACAGCAACCAGTGCGTCGCTTTCCTTCATAACCTCGTGCGCTTCCTTTTCAAGAAAAGCGTTAAGTCCCTTTTCGGCTTTTACAAGCCCGGGAGCATCGACAAATATAATCTGCGCTTTTTCGGTGTTCTGAATTCCCAGGATGCGGCGTCTGGTGGTTTGGGGCTTTGCTGTTACAATTGAAACTTTCTGTTCAATCAAATAATTCATCAAAGTACTTTTACCGGCATTAGGTTGTCCGATTAAACCGACAAACCCGGCTCTGTATCCGCTTTTTTCATTTTTCATTTTCTTTGTACCTTTACCAATTCGTTTAAATAAATTTCTGCGGCCTTTTGTTCGGCCTGCTTTTTACTGGCGCCGTCCGCACGTGTTTTCTCTTCGCCGTTGATTTTTAATGCCACAACAAACTGTGGTTTGTGAGAGGGACCGGTTGTTAAAACCACGTCGTAGGAAGGCGTACCTGACCCTTGCTTTTGGGTCAGTTCCTGCAAGCGTGATTTAAAATCTGCAGAGTAGGCTTCAGCCTCTTGCTGAAAATCCGATTCGTTGAACTGCTTCAATGTCCACGCTTTTGCCGTTTCAAAATCCGAATCCAGGTAAATCGCTCCGATTAAAGCTTCAAAACATGATCCGTGGATCCGCGCATTCAGGTGGTTTCCTTGCTTGATTTCCCCAGGCCCAAATAACATGTAGTTCTGCAGTTCAAATTTTTTTGAGACTTCCGCCAGTTTGTTCAAATTCACCAATGAAGCTCTTTTTTTAGATAGGACACCTTCCTGTTCGGACGGAAACAACTTAAGAAGCCTTTCAGCCACTACGAAATTCAGGACCGAGTCCCCTAAAAATTCCAGCCGCTCATTATGGTGCTGGTGTTTATTTTCTTCTACTGAAAAACTTTTGTGAGTTAAAGCTTCACGCAAGAGCGCTTCTTTTTTAAAGCGGTAATTCAGTTTCTTTTGAAAGTCTTCCTGACTCATAATTCAAGAACCCGCGCCTTCAGATACAAATCATCGCCGTTTAAGACAACTTCTTCGATTTTTACCGGAACTTCCTTATTGCGAAATCCTTCGTACTCTTCTGCGGATAACCCGAGATTTACATTCCAGTAATCACGCGAGAGCCCTTGCACCTGCTCTGAGTATTTATTCAGAACAAGAACTTTTTTGAGCGACCCAACTTGCTTGAGCGCTTCAGTCTGATAGCGGTGAAGACTCAATTCTCTGAGGCGAAGGGCGCGCTCTTTCCGCTTCATTAAAGTGACCTGAGGCATGATCGCTGCGCGAGTACCCGGTCTTTCGCTGTACGGAAACACGTGCAATCTTGTCCAAGGAGTTTCACTCAGAATTTTATAGGTATTTTCAAATTGCTCGTCTGTTTCAGAAGGAAACCCCGCAATAACATCCATCCCCACAAAAACATTGCCGGAATTGACCCGCTCATTAACGGCTTCAAGGCTTGACCGCACTTCTGCTTCACCGTACTGACGCTTCATTTGAGATAAAACATCAGTGTCACCACTTTGAATGCTCATGTGAAAATGCGGGCAAAGCCTGTCGTTTTGGTAAAGCTGCAGAAGTCTTTCAGAAACTTCAATCGGCTCTAAAGACGAAAGTCTGATTCTGGAAATTTTCGTTCGTTGCAGAACCGCTTCAACCAAATCTTCAAGTTTTTTAGATACGCCGCCTTCCAGCACTTCATAATCACCGATATGAACACCTGTTAAAACAACTTCTTGTAACCCGTCTTTGTGGAGCTGATTTATTTTTTCAACCAGAACACTTATGGGTAACGAACGGCTTTTGCCGCGCGCATATGGAATAATACAAAAACTGCAAAAGCTATTGCAGCCATCCTGAATCTTTAAAAAGCTGCGGGTATGATGTTGCTCTTGGCCGCCGCCTTCTTCTAAATCATCCTTTTTAAAAATGTTCGATTTGAAAACTTTTTGTTTGTTATCACCTTTAAAAAACTGATCTATCAGGTGCGGCAGCATCCCTTTGTGCGAATTCGCGACAACAAGGTCGGCACCCGGCAAATTCTCAAACGCACCGGTATCAACCTGCGCAGCACAGCCCGTTACTACAACGGTAGCCAACGGCTCTTTCGATTTAATCTTTCTTATCAGTCGTACGGCTTGCTTTGTGGCTTCCGAAGTAACCGCACAGGTATTCAGAACATGAACGGCATTTTTGGCTTTCAAGTCTGATGCAATGTTAAACCCGTTCTGTTTCAGATTTTTTTGAATCAGCCCTGTATCATAAGTATTTACTTTACAGCCGAATGTATGCACAACGAAGTCATAATGACGATCTGGTGGTGCCGGCAGTTTAGTATCTGAATTTTTTAATTCAATGTTATCCATCCGCCACCCACTAATTTTTTGTCCTGATAGAAAACTGCTGCCTGTCCCGGTGTAACTGCGCGCTGAGGTTCTGAAAATTTTAATTTTACACCCTCAGCTGTTTTAAACGCCTGCGCTCTTGAAGCCTTATGTGAATACCTGATCTTCACATCGTAATGACCACCGTCGACGATTTCATCAAGCCACTTCGGCTCAATTACTTCGACTTCGTCGGCATAGAGATATTTTTCTTCGCCGACCCACACCGTATTGTCTGAGGCATCAATCTTTAATACGAAAAGTTTTTCATGATAGGTCATACCCAGGCCCTTACTTTGACCGATGGTGTACAAATGAATTCCTGCATGGTCTGACATGACTTCACCTTGCGGGTATCTTTTTATCTTGCCGGCTTTCGTTTTTAAAGTCGCACCGGGCACTTGTTCTTTAATGAAATTTTCGTAACCCTTATCGCCGACAAAGCAAATACCGGTAGAATCTTTTTTCTTAGCGACAACCAAACCCTTTTCTTCTGCTATTTTTCTGACTTCCGGCTTTTTTAAATGCCCGATTGGAAAAATCAGTTTCGGAACAATTTGCGGGTCGATTGTAAATAAAAAATATGTTTGATCTTTCCAGTCATCAGTTGAGGTCTGGATGTGAGCTTTGTTCTGCCCGTCATATACAACCTGAGCGTAGTGTCCTGTTGCCAGATAATCACAATCCAGCTCATGCATTTTCTGAATCAGGTGATCAAATTTTAAAAACGTATTGCAGTTCACACAAGGAAGCGGTGTTTGTCCGTTGAGATAAGCGTTAACAAATGGATCGATTACTGAAGCCTTAAACTTCGCTTCGCAATTTAAAACATAAAACGGAATTTTAATCCTGTCGGCCACGCTGCGCGCATCATCAACATCAAGACTTGAACAGCAACTGCCGTTTCCTTCTGTGATATCACACGAAGAATAATCCCATACCTGCATTGTTGCGCCGATCACTTCGTAACCCTGATCAACCAGCAATGCTGCGGCTACAGAGCTGTCCACGCCGCCGCTCATCGCAACTAATACACGGCCTTTAGATTTTCTAGGACTTGAATTAGCAGACATTGGCATCCTTCTTTTCTTTCTCGCCCATGGCACGAAGTTTCGCGGTCACTTCAGACAGTGTTTCAATGAAATACAAAACTTCTTCTTCCGTGTTGGTCCAGCCCATACTGACTCGTAAAGAAGACTGGGCTTCCGCGCGCGTTAAGCCCATTGAAAGTAAAACCGGGCTCGGCTCTGGGCTACCGCTGCTGCAGGCCGCACCGGTACTGACTGAAAAACCTTTTAGATCAAGACTCATCAATAACGTATCGCCGTCGACACCGTCGATGACCAAGCTTGATGTGTTACAAACACGCGGACTGTTTTTTGCCGTAACAGAAACACCGCTGATTTTCTCTTGAACCGTTTTTTCAAACAGATCACGGAGCTTCGTCATGTGCCGGATTTTATCCGAAATATTCGCGACCTCATCAAGTACGATGTTCAAAGCGGCAATTCCCGTGATGTTTTCTGTACCGCCACGACGTGCACGTTCCTGGCTGCCAAAAATGAGTGGTGACCATGGCGCTGAACTTTTGATGTAAACAAAGCCTGTGCCTTTCAGCGAATAAAATTTGTGAGCGGAAAACGTCGCATAATCCACGCCCAGTTCCTTGAAAGTGTTTTCACACTTTCCCATCATTTGCACACAATCTGTATGCATGAGCGCGCCGGCAGCTTTTGCAATTTCAGTGATTTCTTTAATCGGATGAATAGCGCCGGTTTCATTGTTGGCATACATCACCGAAACCAATGCCGTTTTCTCGGAAACTGTTTTTTTAATAAATTCCAAATCGATCTTCCCGTCACGGTTCACAGGAATAATGTGGATAACAGCACCTCTAGCCTTAAGGCTATCCGCCACTTTGGCCACACTCGGGTGCTCAACAGAGCTTATCAAGAATTCATTTCGTTTTGGAAAAGCGGATTGAAATACGGAATTAAAAACAGAACTGTTGCCTTCACTTGCGCCTGAATTAAAAATAATTTCCAGCGGCGAACAAGACAGCAATTCTGCAATTTTTTTGCGGGCATCGCGAAGGATCGTTTTTGGAACACGGCCTTCCTGATGAACGGACGACGCGTTTCCTGAAACTTCAAGAATCTCGCCCCACTTTTCACGCAGTCTTGCTGACGGAAAAGTAGTGGCATTATTGTCTAAATAAACTCTCCGGTTCAGAGAATTGAAAGGCTGATTTTGCATGATCGGGAAGTTGTACCCGAATTGCAAAAATTTGAAAAGTTCTAACTATTTAGGCTCAAGCCTTCATGGAAAACTTAGTGTAAGGTTTCGCTCTCAGCGGGTGATAAACCGGGCCCTTTTCTTTAGCCTTTGGAGCCTCAATTTGGACGGGCTGGACTTTGGTATTGCTACTCATAGAGCACAGCAATGAAAAAGACAGCAAAATCACATACTTAGTAACATCAGGTAAATTCATCGGCCCTCCCTTATTAGGTAAGATTAGTTTCATAGGGAAACAGGTTAAATTTTACATACCATTTTTTTAAGATTTCGCTGCCCCTCTCCGATAAGAAAGCATATGGAATATCTAGATAACAAAGCATCTTGGGAAGAATTTTTTACAAAAGAATTAGAGGCATTACAGGAAAAAATGCCTACTTTCGACGTTGAAAGCTTGAGTAAATCAAAGCTCCGTTTATCTCTGGAAAGCAAAATTCTTGATTGGAAAAAGTATGAAGAGTGGGCCATTGAAACTTATGGCTGCAGCAGCATCAAAGAAAACCTGCCTGAAACAACTTTGAAAAGTTATTCTGTTAGTGCTCAACAGGCCTTTACACTTTATTCAAGTTACAATTTCTGGAGCCAGGATTTAGTTCCAATGTTCATTTGGGAGAACCAGTTAATCGTGTTCGGACTTCAATACAGCCCTGCTCTCGTTAAAATTCCGAATCATATCTTTGTACTGGCTCCGCCACGCATTCTTAGTTATTTTGCAAATCTATTAATCGGCAACAAACCTTCTATGTCGAGCTTCGATGATCTTAACGAAATGTTCGGCGACTCTCCGGTTATGGATGGTTTATCTGAAGATGTACAGCCAATCTCAATCGACTTTAAAGATTTGGGTTCAGATGCAGTCACTAATGTTGTTCCCCGACCGCGCAAAGCGTACGGAACAAAACAGGCAGAAACTGAAATCTGGGATCTTGTCGGTGAAAGATACGAAGAGTATTGCGATGAATCCAGAAAGCAATTCGATGCTTTCCTGATTTTACGTCTTAACTTCGACCTGACTCAAATTTTTAAAATGGACCCTGATCTTGAAAAGAAAAACATTAATGAAAAGCTTTTTGA
Source organism: Pseudobdellovibrio sp. (assembly GCA_020696855.1). Taxonomy (GTDB): domain Bacteria; phylum Bdellovibrionota; class Bdellovibrionia; order Bdellovibrionales; family Bdellovibrionaceae; genus Pseudobdellovibrio. The sequence continues at coordinate 87,733 of JAJFMT010000003.1, read as the reverse complement.
ATACAGCACAACAAGAGACGAAGCTTTCAAGAATGTAATGAAAGACGGACGTTCGGTTACGACCTCAGCTTCAGAGCTTGGCCTTGAGTTGCTGAGTTATAAAAACATCTGCATCACACCGATCATGCGCTCACGTGCGATTGTAGGTTTCTTTATGGGCTTTAAAAACGAACAGATCTCTGTTGATGACACCGCTTTACTCGAAGAATTATCGAAGGAAACCGCTCAAGCCAGCTAGTTTTTAAAAAATTCAGCGATGCGGCCGGTTTCCCCGGTTTTTTTAAGAGATAATTTAAATACCGATTCACTGATATTTTCAATGCCCGGCATACGTTCGGGCCATTCTATAAATTTGTAATCAGATTCCCGGTTTAGAATGTCATGCACTCCGGCACTTTCCAAACTGTCTTCATCATCCAACCGGTACAAATCAAGGTGATCAATGGAGGCCGCTTCCGATTGGTATCTGTTATGAATTGCATATGTCGGAGAACTGACCTGAGAAATATTATGTAACTTGCAAAAGGCGGCTACGAAAGTTGTTTTGCCCGCACCTAAATCACCCGTCAGTAAAATGGTGCTTTTTTTGGGAAGTAACTTATTTATTTCCAGAGCTAAATCATGAACATCGTCTAACCCGGCTAAGGATTTAGAAAAAAGTTTTTTCATTTGAGATGACGAATGATTTCTTTCGTCGCCTTTGCAATTCCAAGTTCTAGCGAATAGCAAATGATAGAATGACCGATATTCACTTCGACTAAGTGAGGAAGATTCCGGATCAGCTTACAGTGCTCGAAATCAAGACCGTGCCCCGCATGCACGCGTAAATTCAGTTTAGCAGCCAGCTCTGAAGCTTCTACCATTTGCTTCCAGACTTTTTTCTTTTCAGCACCTTTTGAAAGTACCCAGTGACCCGTATGAAACTCAATCGCATCAGCGCCGGCATCAGCAGAGGCCTTCACCTGCTCCAGACTCGGTTCGATAAAATAAGAAGAGCGAATTTTTTTTCTCTTCAGTACTGAGGTCATTCTTTGAATGTCTGCAGAAACTTTAATGACATTGAGGCCACCCTCAGTTGTGAGTTCTTCGCGCTTTTCAGGCACAAAACACACCCATGCCGGCTTGTTTTTCAGAGCTATTTTCAGCATTTCATCTGAAACAGCCATTTCAAGGTTGATAGGAAGCGGTGATTTTTTGCAAAGGTGAACGACGTCAAAATCCTGAATATGACGGCGGTCTTCACGCAAATGAATCGTGATTTGGCGGCCCCCGGCAGCTTTGATTTTTTTTACCAGCGTTAGCAGATCCGGGTAAGCGGTCGTGTTACCGCGAACCTGACGTAAGGTTGCGGCGTGGTCAATGTTAACACCTAAGGAAATTTTGTTTTTTGCCATTACGAAATTTGTTTTTCAAGGAAGGAAGCGATTTCTTCAGCGATGCCGGTGATTTTCTTTTTATCAACACCTTCAACTAAAACACGAATCAGCGGTTCTGTACCGGAGTATCTGATAAAGATACGGCCGTTACCGCCAAGCTCGGCTTCTTTTGATTTTACCAGCCGGTCATAACCTTCGATATCTTTAAGTTCAACACGGCTTCTGACTCTACAATTGATCAGAACCTGAGGCATTTCTTCAAAGATATTTGCAAGCTCACTGAGACGCTTGCCCGTTTCTTTCATGATCGAAAGAACATTTAATGCAGCAACAGTTCCGTCTCCGGTAGTCGACTGATCCAGAAAAATAATGTGGCCCGATTGTTCACCGCCGAGGTTATAGCCGCCTTTTCGCATTTCATCGACCACGTATTTATCGCCAACATTTGTTTTGATAACTTTTATACCGTGTTCGGTCATTTTCTTTTCAAGCCCGAAGTTACTCATTTGAGTTACAACTAACGTGTCGTGTTTCAATAAGCCTTTTTGTTTCATATGAAGAGCACAGATCGCCAGAATGTGATCGCCATTGATGAACTTTCCGCGCTCATCAATCATGATCACACGGTCCGCGTCTCCATCGAGACCGATACCCACATCTGCACGGTACTGAACCACACCATGCGAAATAAGGCTTGGGTGAAGGGCTCCGACTTTGTCATTGATATTAATGCCGTTCGGTTGATTGCCGACCTGAATCACTTCAGCACCGAGCTCTTCAAAAATAGCAGGCGCCACCTTGTATGAGGCCCCATGAGCCGTGTCTAAAACAATCCTTACGCCATCAAGAGTGTAATCTAATGGGAAGGAACTCTTCGCATGAACAATATAGCGGCCTTGCGCATCCTCGATACGTCGTGTGCGGCCGATTTCTTTCGAACCCGGAAGCATCTTCGAGAGATTTTCATCAGCGACAAGAATTTCAATTTCCTTTTCAAGCTTGTCATCCAGCTTAAAACCATCCGGACCGAAAACTTTTATTCCGTTATCCTGGTAGGCATTATGAGAGGCAGAAATAACAACACCTGCTGCTGCCCGCATCGTACGGGTCAAGTAACCGATTGCAGGCGTCGGAAGAGGCCCGACTAACTGAACATAGATTCCCATTGAATTTAAACCGCTGGCTAAAGCCTGCTCGATCATGTATCCGGATAAACGTGTATCTTTTCCGATTACAACCCGGTTAGCCTGTGACGGTGATGAGATAATTTTTTTTCTGATTAAGTAGCCAATAGCCTGTCCGATACGAACAACAGTTTCAGGCGTCATCGGAAATTGATTCGAAGTTCCGCGAATACCGTCAGTACCGAATAACTTTGTAGTTTGTGATCCCATTTTCTTCCTTACTTATCAGCTTTTTGCTTTTCAATAATTTCAACACGAATGGTATTAGGCCGCACGCTGACGACCTTCAAACCTTTCGGCACATCAATCTTTGAAGATGAAACTTCGAGGTCGTAAAAACCAAGCGGCTTGTCCGAAAGATCAAAGGCGATGACCTGCGAAGAATCTACAAATTTTTTAAGTAAAGGCTGCGGCCCCGACACTTTGACTTTTAACCGGTCTGATGTCTGACCCAGCACTACCAAATTTTCGGCGGTCATTATATCCACGTCGAATTCTTTAGTAGTAATGAACTCTCTTTTGTTAAGTAAAGATAACCAAAGGATCAAAGAAATGATGAGTGCCACCAGCTTATACGAAAAATTATCCGCAATAAGCTCTTTCAGCTGGGTGACTCTGTCCTGAGGGTGGCCATATCTTCTCAAGCTCCAACCTCGCTATAAGCTTTGTATTTCATTCCGAAAGCATCGTACAGAGCCATACGTACATCGGCAAGTTCAACGTTCGGGCTCATATGGCCTGAATGAACAACACTTATCGACTTCGTTTCTTCTGAAACAACCAGCACCAGTGCGTCTGTTTCTTCAGTTAAACCAATAGCAGCTCTGTGACGGGTTCCCAGATTTTTATCAATCGCGGGATTTTTACTCAGTGGGAGAAAACAGCCCGCAGAAACAATTTTACTTCCGCGGATCAGAATGGCTCCATCATGCATCGGGGCTTGCGGATGAAAAATCGATTCCAGAACTTGCGCTGAAATTTTTGAATCCAGCTCAGTTCCCATTTCAATGTGATAATCGACTAAAATATCACGCTCGATCACAATCAAAGCTCCATAGCCTTTTTGCGCCACAGTGATCACCGCTTTCGCGATTTCTTCAACCATGTGAGTTTCCATTACGGATGAAACTCCGCTGAATAAAGGATGGCTGCCGATCTGCGCCAGCGCACGGCGAATCTCGCCCTGGAACAGGACGACAACAATAACAAACAAATTAGAAAAGAATTTTTCCAGCAGGAGATTCAACGTCGTAAAATCGAACCACTGGCTCAAAATATAAGAAATCGCAAGAATACCCAGGCCTGAAAGCATTTGAATCGTTCCTGTCCTTTTAATGAGGATAAGAACGCGGTAAATGATAGCCCAAACGAGAACAATATCGATCAAATCCTGCCAGCGCAAATGCGTTAGCAGGAAGTAGGTGTTCTCGAATAAATTACTCAAAACATTCATGTAGCCGGAGCAGGTTTTCTTCCAGCTATAGCATCAGGAGAATCCGGAGCTATCGTGCCGTCGGAGGCGGCTTGGGAATTTTCTTTTCTGTTGTTTCTGATTTTTTGAATTTCAGAAACAGCCGCACCCTGAATTAACATATCAACTTCAGCTGCGTCGATTGTTTCAAACTCAAGTAAGGCTTGAGTCAGTCTTTCAAGAGCGTCACGCTGATCAGTTAAAATTTTCAGTGCAACTGAGTAACCGTTGTTAATAATTTTTGAAATCTCAGCGTCGATTTCCTGAGCTTTCGCTTCGGAGTAGTCTTTGGATTTTGCTCCATAACCCATACCTAAGAACGGTGGATTATCACCTTTTTCATAAGCTAATGGACCCAGCGGGCTCATACCCCACTCACAAACCATTTTTCTCGCCATGCTTGTGGCGCGTTCGATATCATTTGAAGCGCCTGTCGTGAAGTCTTTAAATACCAGCTCTTCAGCTGCGCGGCCACCGAATGCAAATGCAATCCAGTTTTCAGCCTGCATTTTTGAAAAACTTAAAGCGTCTTTTTCAGGTAATGTCTGAGTTAATCCTAAAGCCATTCCGCGAGGGATAATGGTAACTTTATGAATCGGATCAAGACCCGGAAGAACCTTACCTACGAGCGTATGGCCTGCTTCATGGTAAGCCGTTGTACGCTTATCTTCATCACTGATAACCATGGATTTTCTTTCAGAACCCATGATGACTTTGTCTTTTGCTTTTTCAAAGTCTTCCATCTCAAGATATTTTTTATCAGCACGAGCGGCCACCAGCGCCGCTTCGTTCACTAAGTTTTCTAAATCTGCGCCGGAAAAACCAGGAGTTCCACGGGCGATTTTAGATGCCTCAACATCAGGTCCCAACGGAGTTTTCTTCATATGAACAGATAAGATCTGCTCACGGCCTTTAACATCCGGTTTACCCACAACAACGCGTCTGTCGAAACGGCCCGGGCGTAATAATGCCGGATCAAGTACGTCAGGTCTGTTTGTCGCTGCGATCAGGATCACGCCTTCAGTTGACTCGAAACCGTCCATCTCAACTAATAATTGATTCAATGTTTGCTCACGCTCATCATGACCGCCGCCCATGCCGGAGCCACGGTGACGCCCTACCGCATCGATCTCATCGATAAAGATCAGACAAGGAGCCGACTTTTTACCTTGCTCGAACAAGTCACGAACGCGGCTTGCGCCCACCCCTACGAACATCTCAACGAAGTCCGAACCTGAAATGGTGAAGAAAGGAACGCCCGCTTCACCCGCTACAGCTCGTGCCAACAATGTCTTACCTGTTCCCGGAGGACCAACTAATAAGACACCTTTTGGAATACGTCCGCCGAGTTTCGTGAACTTTTTCGGGTCTTTTAAGAAGTGAACGATTTCTTGCAAATCATCTTTAGCTTCGTCAACACCGGCAACATCTTTAAATGTGACGCGGTTTTTGTTTTCAACAAGACGCGCGCGCGATTTGCCGAACGACATCGCTTTGCCGCCGCCGACCTGTATCTGGCGCATGATGAAAATAAACATACCGAAAATCAACAAAAGCGGAAGCCAGTTGATAACGATAGAAGAAAGTAACCCGTCAGACTGAGATGTTTCATAATTCGGCGTAATACCGAACTTCTGCATCTCTTCGTAACCTTTGTCGGTTACGTTACCTTGAATTTGAAACTGTACGCCGCCGTATTTCTTTTCAAATTCCGGTTTAATTTCACCGCGAATCTCGCCACGGTCCTGAATGAAGACAACTTTGTCTTCTACAATTTCTTTAAGTTCTGCTGCACGCAAAAGTTTAGAGTAATTGAAATCAGTGATGGCTTTTTGATGTTTGATGTCCCACGCGCGGAACATGAAGATTGTTAACACAACCAGTGCGAACCACAATGCGAATGTCTTTTGATTGGTTTTCATAGAACCCTTTCTCGTATGCTTGATTATTCTATCACAATTTGCGTTGCGTTAATAACCCATTTTCTACCTAACATTTCGAATGTGAGTTCTTTTTGATTTTTGTCGAGTCTTTTTCTTATTTCTTCTAACTGACCCGCCGTAAATTCATACACTTGGTGTTTTTTTAAGAAAAGCGCGAGTGATCGATTTTGATTATGAGGTGATAGAAGAGAAAACCACTGGCGGTTCAGGACATTTGCATTTGTCTGAGCCATAAATGACTCTTCAAAGGTCCGGTCGTCCTCACTATCGATCATTTTAAACAGTGATCTGGCTAGATTTGATTTTCCACCAGGCACTTTTTTTTCGAGATCTTCGAGCCATTCCCGTCTGACCCAGTTTCTCAGGTAATCACTGCGGTCATTCGTGGGGTCTTCTACCCACTTGAGGTCAGAATTTCGGGAGTATTCCAAAAGTTCGGCCTTCGCCGTTTGAAGAAACGGCCTGAAAAACTGACCGTTCCACATCTGAAATGATCTGACGCCATCCATCGAACTACCCCGAATCATTTTCAACAACACGGTCTCAAAGCGGTCATCCAAATGATGCGCAGTTACTAAAACGTCCCCTGAGTTTACCGATTTTTTAAAAAACTCCATTCGGGCGTCCCGAAATTGCTCTTCACTGTGGAGATCAGCATCACTTTTTGCCGAAAGAAAGTTCACATTGGATTTTCGAAGTGACTCGACCGCAGACTTCACACAGTCGAGACTTTTGTCTCTGAAAGAATTAATTTCGGGGTCCTGTGAACGTCCGTGGTGATAATGCAGCACTTTAATATCTGCAGAGGGCTTCAGGCGCACAAACATCTGAAGCAGCGCCATGGAGTCCAGCCCACCGGACACACAAAGAGCGAAAGAGTCATTCTGCTGAAGACCGCAATCCGCCAGATGATTCCAGACATTATGTTCAAGGCGGCCCCAATTGGACATACTATTTGTTCTGATCGTTATCTTTTTTCAGGATTTCAATTTCAGCTGTCACTTTGAATTTGTGGTTTTCAGCGAACTTCGAAAATTCTTTCACAAAATCAATTTTGCGCACGAGTGAAATCATCTCATTTGAAACTTTCAAAGTGATATCATCTTTGGCTTTCAAAGCCTGACCCAGAACAGTACCGATCAGCTCTTTGGAAATTTCTGTAGGTGACCCTGAAGAAATAATTTTTTTCAACGCCTCACTTAGTTTTTCTGAGGTCGAAGACTTTTCGACGCCCGGATTTGTATTTTCTGTGTCTTTTTCTTTTTTATCGTTATTTGCCATAAACTTCTTTTACCCGTTTTCTGAAGTTGCTCATCATCAGCGGAAGATTCGCAGCCACCAGCGTTTTAGCCATAGATTCCGGAACCAGCATACCGAAAGTCGCCTCGACATTGTAATCAACGGCGCACTTTCCGCCCTGATCGGCCAGCTTCCATGAACCTTTCATCGATTTAAAAACGTCACCGCTGACAAAATCAAAATTCACACTTTCATTCGGAACTTCTTTAACTTTTAGCTTATACTTAATCGATTTAATGAGAGAGACATGATATTCCATTTCTTTCACGCCGCCCTCATTTTTAGTGATTTTAACTGACTTCACTTCTGGCAGAAACTCGGAATACTTTTCATAATCCGAAACAATTTTAAAAAATTCCTGGACTGAACAATTAAAAACTTCTTTCGTACTTGCTGTCGCCATGATGACTCCTTGTTGTTAATTATTTTTTTTAAATAATGCTTCCGCCGCTGCTTTCAGCTTTGCCTTTTCGTCCACCGCCGAGTGCAGTGAAGCCCGCGCAATAAAAAATTCGCAGTAGTTCGCCCGGTCTTTTTCACGGACGACTTCGGCACTTGGCTCCCGGCATTCATTGTAAGCTTTTTTATCATAGAATTCGCAGTTTTTACAAACATGCAGGTCTGAACGGCACTTAAGACATTCGTCCCTAAAGCCGACTTTAGATTCAAATTTTAAAACTTCCTGACAATGAAAACACTGAACCTGCATCTACCGGATAGCCTTTACTAAAAAATTATGCTGGGCTTCGATGTTTCGAATAGTTCCGGTTTGAGAACGCATCACCACTGAATGAGTTTTACCCAACCCACCCGGTAACAGCTTCACCCCTTTTAAAAGCGGTCCATCAGTCACACCGGTTGCACAGAACACAACGTTACCGGAAGCTAAATCGGTCAAACCGTATTTGCGGTTTAAATCTTTGACTCCCATGCGCTGTGCACGTTCTTTTTCGCCTTCGTTTCTGAATTTAAGACGGCCTTGAAAATCTCCGCCGAGGCAACGCATCGCCGCTGCAGAAATTACACCTTCGGGAGCGCCACCTATGCCCATTAGCAAATCGATACCAGAATTTTCCCAGCCCGCAGCAACCGCGGCAGAAACGTCGCCGTCGCCGATTAACTGAATGCGCGCGCCGGTTTTTCTGACCTGAGCAATCAAATCCGAATGACGGTCACGCTCTAAGATTACAACTGTGATATCACCTACGGATTTCTTGTTGGCCTCAGCTACGCGGTGAACGTTTTCTGCAGGAGTTAAATCGAGATCGATCAAACCGCGCGCGGCAGGACCGGCGGCAATTTTATCCATGTAAGTGTCAGGTGCGTGCAGGAAACCGCCTTTTTCAGCACAGGCGATGACGGCAATGGCACCAACTCCGCCTTTTGCACAGATCGTTGTGCCTTCTAAAGGATCCAAAGCGATATCAATCGATGGTGAATCTTCTTTTTTTGAGCCGACTTTTTCGCCGATGTAAAGCATCGGAGCTTCATCGCGTTCGCCTTCACCGATGACAACAGTGCCGTCAATATGAACTGAATCAAATGCTCTTCTCATCGCATCGACTGCAGCCTGATCCGCTGCTTTTTCGTCCCCGCGTCCCATCCATTTTGCAGATGCAAGAGCCGCTGCTTCAGTAATTCTCACAAATTCAAGTGCTAGATTTCGATCCATTTTCATTCTCCATGCGGTGAACTAACTACTGCAGCCCGCAACCTGTTAATCTTGACAGACAAGAGGGATTCAAACAACACTTAATAGGACGCATGAGCAAATTACCTCTCTACCTTACAGCATCGCGGATTTTTTTAGTCATACCGACAGCGCTATTTTTATACATGAACACTGACGTTGGACGCTGGTGCGCGGCGATTTGTTTTGTTGTCGCTTCTATCACCGATTACCTCGACGGATACTACGCCCGTAAATTAAATGCAGTTACAAATCTCGGAAAATTTTTTGATCCTGTTGCGGATAAAATTTTAGTTTCAAGTATCTTAATTTTATTACTGACCCGGTCGCTTGTTGACCCTTGGATGGTCATTCTTTTTGTTTGCCGGGACACTATAGTAGGGGGAGTTCGCGCTGTTGCGGCTGCTGACGGCGTTGTGATTGCTGCACAATCGGCAGGCAAGTGGAAAGCCGCGCTTCAAATGATAGCAGTCCCTATGCTGCTTTTGAATGATTTACACCCTCAGTTTCCCAACCAAAAATTCGGATATGGACTTCTTTGGCTCAGTGTATTACTCAGTTTGAAGAGCGGTTACGACTATTGCCAAGCTTATTTCAACGGCAGGAAAGTTCAGTAGTTATGTTGTTTTATATGCAGATGAGAAACTGGTTCTTGATTTTCCTGGTCCTGACAATGGCGTATATGGTTCATCAAAGAACCGCAAGTGCAAAGCGCTACGCTTTACGAACCCCATCGACTTTGGCTTCAATCATTCGTTAGTTCATTAAAAAGAAAAATCTAAGTTTTTCCCAGATACTGTCGTCATCGACCAGCTGTTCACAATTCACGAAATTTCGCATGAGTCTCGCGTTGTGGTTGGTATTGGCTTTCGACAAATTCCAAGGTGGATAAGGAAAGTAAGCTGCAATCACGCAGTTCCCTTTGGTAACGGCGGCCCACTGACGGTCTTCAGATGAGGCCATAAAAATTTCACCTGATTTTTTGTCTTTGATTCCAACTGAAAACGAGAACACCTGAGGGTTTATCTGCTGAGTATTGCCTGTAACGACAGCGACTCCGTTGATATCGACCCTCTCAACTGCTACGACCTCACCGACCACCCGTCTTTTGAAGACAAAAGAATAGTTCGTTCCGAAGATCCAAACAAACAAGAAGACAACCACGGCAGCAATCACGACTTTTTTCATTAAACTCAAAAACTTCATGCTCAACTTATGTATTAAAAGGGCTCTTCTTGCACCTTTTAACGCATGCTGTTTTACATCGTTTTCTTGAATCATTGAACGGCAGAAGGCTACACTGATCCAATATGAATTTTTCTCTCGTTGCACTCTACTTTATTGTTGGATTAGTTGCCGGTTCCGGTTTGCTGTTTTTATTATTTTTACTCGTTCGTAATCAGATTATAAAAGAGGCCCAGGAAGAAGCTCAGGAAATTTTAACTGAAGCCAAGACCCGCTTCGATGAGGAAGAACAAGAACGTCAGGAACGAATTCAGGAAATTGAAGTCGAAGCCTGGTCGAATGTGGAAGAAGCCCACATGGCGATGGAAGCTAAATGTGAAGACCTTGAACTTCAGGTCGGACACAAAAAAACTTTGGCTGAAGAAAAATATAAAACCCTGCGCGCTTCTTTAATGCTGAAAGAAACCGAACTTCGTGACAGCTCAATCAAACTGAACACTTTACAAACGGATATCAATAAACACATCGATGCAAAGAAAAAACTCGAAGAACAGTTAAAAGCTGCTTTACTTGAAAAAACTCAGGCCGTTGCTGAAGAAGTTGTGGCTGATTTAAAGCACCGTCTGATTGAAAACGCATCTACTGATTACAAAAAAAATGCCGAGCTCGCTGAAGAAGAGTTAAAAGAATTTTCTGAGCAACGGGCTAAAAAAATTATCGCACTCTGTATTGAGCGCTTTCAGAAAGAAATGAGCACTGAGCGAGGTATTGCAGCCAGCTACTTCCCGACTGAAGAAGCCCGGGCAGCTTTCTGCCAGAATCTTAAAGAAAACGTCGCGATGATTCAGAGTGTTTCAGGCTGTGATATCTACATTGAAGAAAACCCTGATCCTGAACGCTGGGATAACATTCAGATCGTCGGTTACGACCCGGTCAGACGCGAGTTAACTAGACGTATTTTTGACCGCATCTTCAGAGATATTGAAAAACATAAACGTAAGATCGTTCCGCAAGACCTGAAAAAGACGTGCGAAAACATTAAAACCGAACTTCTGAATCAGATTAAGCGCGATGGCGATCTAATCTGCAAAGAACTGGGCCTGCAAAATGTAAATCCAGAAATCCGACAGGTTATGGGGTCTTTACGCTTCCGTTATTCTTATACTCAGAATCAGTACTTCCACTGTGCTGAGGTCGGTTGGTTTGCAAGCTTGCTTTCTGCCGAAATCGGCGGAGAAGTTAAAAAATCAAAACGCGCAGGCATGCTTCACGATCTAGGAAAAGCCCTGGATCACGAGCTGGATGGAAGTCACGCGGTAATAGGTGCGGATTTTATTTCTACCCGTGGCGAAGCTGAAGATGTGATTTACGCCGTCAGAGCCCATCACCATGATGTGACTCCGACAAACTACATGGACTTTCTGGTAATCGCAGCCGATGCAATATCAGGAGGCCGCCCGGGTGCCCGCCGAAGTACGGTAGAAACTTATACTCAAAAAGTTTCCGGTCTTCAGGAAATCTCAAAACGGTACAACGGCGTGACGGATGTTTTTGTTCTCAATGGGGGACGGGAATGCCGCGTTCTCGTTAATTCGAGAATAGTCGACGATAATAACGCTTTGAAAATCGCTCAACAAATTGCCAAGACAATTGAAGATGAAATGCAGTATCCTGGTCAAATAAAGGTCGTCGTTGTACGTGAATCTATAACGACCGAAAGCACCCAAGGGAGAAACAAAGACCGATGATTCAAAGCTTGTCATGCGGTATTGTCATTTATGACGAAATCAAAGAGATTCAGAGTCTCTTACCCAAGCTTAAAAATGAACTTTCTGCGTACGATGTCGAGTGGATTTTCGTTCTCAACCATGAACAAGATGAAATACGGGGCTGGATCAGTAACTGGCTCCATTCTCAAATTGGCGAATGCGTTTGCCTTGAAAACCCCAGCAACAATTTAGGTTTTGCACGCCAGCTGCTACTTGAAAGCTGCACCAATGAGTACATTTACCTGACCGACCCGGATATTGATCTTGTTCCGGGTAATTTGAAAAAATTAATTCAGCTAGCCAATAATGAAATCATCAATGATTCAAATTCCAATTTTCTCGGTTACAGCGGCACCGTCACTCACCGCTCAGAAAACTATTTTATTCAGGATACTTTTGATTTCATGGCTCAGGTTTCAAAACTTTTGCCGTTTGCCTTTCAAATTCAGACCCATAAGTATATGGTGCCGGTGGATCACATTCCCGCCTGTCACGTCTTATTAAATAAAACTCTCGCGATGAAAATCGGCGGGTTTTCATCCGTATTGAAAAAATACGGCGAAGACCTTGATTTTACTCACCGCGCGTACAACGAAGATTTACGTTTCGTGTTTTTACCTTCTGCCCAGGTTTATCACTGGCAGAACCTGAGCCTTGCGAAATGGTTTTACAAAATTTTTAACATGGGCCGCATTCAGGTGCCGGTTCAAAAGATGAATTATAAAAAAGGCCTTCGTTACTACCGCTTATTGCCGCTTTCAGTTTTATTGTTTTGTATTGCGATCAGTATTTTTTATCCGAATCTGACGATGCTGATATTAATCGGCCTTTGCGCGGCTTCGGCGTTCAGCCTGGGATTTCTAGGGTTCTTTCTGACTTTTATTGCTTACTCTTCCGGAGAACTTTTTGAGCTGCTTTTGCCCCTTTTTGAATACAAAAGTGAAGAAGAATTAAAGGCGTTAAACGCAAATCTGAAAAATCAGTTTTTTGAATCCAATAGGAAGCTTTAGATCCGCCTTCGTCAGCGAAATAAATTGCATCGTTTCGTCCATGTAGAATCGCGCGCCGTACAAAATGTATAAAGCTTTTACTCGTGTCGTGCACCGCTTTCATATCTTTTAGCAGTTGCAGTTTGTAGCCGGCATCTTTGAGGTGTTTTGCTAATAGCTTGTCTTCGGCACCCCAGAACTTCTGCGGTGGCGTCTGAACAGATACCGAAGCGAATATCAGAAAGATTCCGCCCAAAACAACGGCCTCTCCTAAAGGGTCAACGTAGGATTGCTCAAGCCAGGTGTTGGCGATGGCGTTATGAGTTTCCTGCAGGGCAGTCGCGTTTAACGGGTTTTCATACAAGCCGGCGTAAACGGAAGGACCAGGAAATTCTTTTGCCGTTACTTTCCGGATTTCTTTAATAGCCGCCGCTGTAGGAACACAGTCATGATCAAGAAATAATATCCAGCTATTAAGATTTTCATTTATAAGCTGTTCTCTGGTCTTCAGTGTCGAATCACCGAAGATAATTTCTGCGTCTTTAAACCCTTCGTGCGTAATCAGGCTTCTCTGACGCGAAAAACTTTCTGAATTTTCACAATAGATAATGACTTTGATCATCAGATTTTTTTCAGTAGCCCGGCTTTAACTGCAACGAGCAAAAAAATGACCCCATCCTTAACAACCGATAACTTCGACGAGCCCACGCGCTTTCGGTAGTTAATCGGCACTTCTCCGACCTTCCATTTGCTGAGAAGCGCCTGACTCGTAAATTGAATCGAGAAAGAGAGATCATCTTTATCGAGCTTCACAATTGAACCAGCCAACTCTGACCGGAAGACTCTCATTCCACTGCAAACATCTGACAAGTGCGAGCGTAACAAAGCCTTAAGCAAAATAACATACAGACGGTTCCCTGCTTTTCTGACCAGGTCGATCTTTGAATCGTCGTGAAGCCTTGCCCCGTAAATGAGATCCAAACCCTTTTCCTGAAGCTCGGTCAGCATTTTCAAAATGTCCGTCATCGGATAAGTATTGTCGAAATCCAAAAATGAAATGTACTGGTGATTTTTCGCCATCACAAAACCATGTTTTAAAGCGGCTCCGTAGCCTTGTGTTTTACAACTGACAACCTGGACTTTGTTATGGCGCCCGGCCATTTGAGAAAGCTTGCCGGCAGTTCCGTCAGTGGAATTGTTTTCGACCACATAAAAATTGATTTCTAATTGCGGATAAAGGTCAGTCGCCAGGGCCATAAATTGAGACATTTCCGCTTCAAAGTTAGCAACGTTATGCTCTTCATTAAAACAGGGTACCACTATCCCAAGACTGGTCTTTTGCGTCATCTCTGTTACAATAAACTTTTATGAGCATGAAGTCCAGTTACAACTCTTACTACCGGTACCAGCTACAGGCGCTTGACGACCTTCTACCTGAGACATTCGAACGACGAAAAAAAAAGGCTCTTCATAATAACAAGGATCACTTCTTTTTTGATATTTCAGGATTTGAATTAACAAACGAACAACTTCAGATGTTTTTGAAAATGTATCTGAAACCTGAAGATCTCGTGTTTCTGGCTCCGCAAAAGTCTGCCCTAGCAGCGGCCCTTTCTGCACACCAAGCTGTGTATTACTATGTTCAAAGTGAATCCGACTTCACTCAGGTAACTGCGCTTAAGCCCGGCGAAAAATTAAACCTCATTTTTAATCCGGTCACTTCTAAAAACATGAAGGCCCTAGTAAAGATTTTCATTGCGGCAAAAGATCACAATATCTACTGGAGATTTCTGCCGTACAACCCGGCTTTACCGAAAAGTCTTACGCTTTCAGAGATCAACTCCTATGATATGAAGTTTCCGGTTCTGCCGGGTCTTGAAATTTACAACTCTCACGCTCCGGCCCACTACGAGTTGCAGCCTCAGCCGAGCAGTCCTTACTCGATACGTTGGAAGCTGACTGTACCTAACTCAAATCCAAAAATCAGTGTGATTATTCCGACTTATAATAACGGTTTATTTTTATCTAATGTGATTTGGCACTTAGCTCAGCAGGATTTCCCGAAAGAACAATACGAAGTTATTATTGCTGATGACGGCAGTACCGATAACAGCTGCGAAATTATTGAAGAGCTGTTTTCAAAGATGACCGATAAGTTTAATATCACCTATATACACTGGCCGAAATTTCATCCTAAACGAGGAGAACAAAAGTTCTTCCGATCGGGCTTAGCCAGAAATCTGGGATCAAGATACAGTTCGGGCGAGTATCTTTTATTTCTGGATTCCGACATGCTGGTGCCTAAAAACTTTATCACGACGGCACTCTCCTCACTCCAAAATTACGGCGTGATTCAGTTTCAGCGGTTTCACATCCATCAGGAAATCAGCAAAAGTAATCCGTCTTATGAAACGGTCAAGGTCAGCAGCGACACTTACATAGAAGAAAAGCATTACTGGTCTTCACTTTTTTACTGTAACGACTGGCAACAGCTTCCGCAATACTGGAAGTACACTTGTACCTATGCGCTCGGCCTGAAGAAAAAAGATTTTCTGGATATCGGAATGTTTAAAAAATATTACATTTCATACGGTTTCGAAGATACGGATTTAGGATACGAAGCCCACAAGCGAAACCTGAAGTTTCAGCTGGTGAAGCTACCGCTTTTACACCTTACCGCCTACGATCAAATGCAGTACAAAAATTCGTTCAGCAAGCGAGTTAAACTTCTTAAAGTAACGGCCGAGCTTTTTTATCTTCAGCACATCGATAAAGAAATTTTTAATTTATTAGGCGATTATTTAAAAATGCAGAAGCCATTCAAATCAGCGATCAGAGACTTATTCAGCTAAACAAGATTATTTACTGACTTTTCTGATGATACTGAATCTAAGTGCGTTCAAATATCCGAAAAAGTCTTTAAATAAGTGATTGAACACCTTCCAGATTTTTCCTTCTGCACCGTAATAGCCGGCCCAAAACCAGTACGAATAAATTCTTCGCAAAACTAAATGGCGCCCCCCGGTCGTTTGCGAAGACACGTCATCATGACCGAATTTTGCATCAATAAAATGCTTTCCGCACCCCTGCTTAAATACTTTTTTGCCCACGCTCGCAAAGGTTTCGTTTGTGTTGTGAGTGACGTCCATTTCTGTTGCGGCGAGCTTCAGTCCGGCCTTAACTGCTTTTCTGAAATAATCCAGCTCACTGCCGCCATATTTTATGGTGGGTTCAAACTGAAGGCTGTGCTTCACTGAAAGATCCCGCTTTAAGCTGAAGTTTCCGCCGAGCAAATGCTGGGTCTCCATCAGCAGTCCGGAAGAGTTCTTTTGACCGCAAACAAACCAATTCATTTGAATGTAATTGTAAACTTCATCAAATAAACCGTGTTCATCAGGCAAGATATAACCTCCCCCGATGGCAAACAAATGGGGGTTCGCTTCATGAAGGGCAACATATTTTCTAAGTGTATTTTTTTGATGAAGCTCGCAGTCGTCATCTAAAAACATAACAATAGGCTGTGAAGCTTTTTGAAGGCCGGCATTACGAGCTTTATTTACACCTTTATCTTCTATTTTTAATAGCTCAGGCGCCGGCCAGTTTGCAGAAAAGAACTCACGGATACTCGCATACTTAGAATCAGTAACGCCGTTCAAAACAACAATAATTTCAAGCGGTGAACCGTTTAAATCCTGCACAAGAATCGACGGGATCAGTTTTTTCAGATTCCTTAAATCACCTGTACTGGGAATGATAATGCTGATGCCGGAACTCATGCAAAAAATTTCTTAATACGCTTATTATACTGAAAACTTGTAAACCAATAAACTTTGAAGAAAGGATATAACAAATAAAGCTTCGTTACCCTGGCTGTAAACATCACAAGATCATATAAAAGCCCGTAAGACTTAAATATCGCCATTAGAAAGTAATGGCGGATTTTAAAAATCAAAAAGTTCTGAATTCGGATGAAAAAATGAAGTTTTACCCACGGCCAGACACGGTATACCAGGGTAACCAGCGTGTAATTGGCACCCCTGTGAATGATCTTATAATAAATTTTAGTTACAAGCAGTTCGTACCACAGGTACGAAAATGCCGGCACAATCACATTATGATAAACTGAGTGAAATGTCTGATAAAACAGCCATTGCAAAACACGGTAGTAAATAAAACTGAACACGGGGCGCAAAACCGAATGCACAAACCGGTGTAATGTCGCAAAGTACAGCGGCGACAAAAACTTTTCCCATGCATACCCAAACGCCCAGTAAGTTACATAATAAAACTTTTGCACACCTTTGTAATAAACCCACTTTTCAAGTTTAAGTGACATGTAAATAAAAAACGGACGCAACACTTTATAATAGGCGGGGCTCATAATCGTCAGCCACAAAGTATGCACTGATGAGTGAACCATATTGTAGTAAAATTTGTGAATCGCACGATAGTATACATTAAGGACGATTTTATCTTTTACGCGCTCAATCCAGTAACGGGTGTCGACAACAACCCCATAAACTTTATAGTACTCACGCTCTGACCAGTTTGAAGTATCGACCAGAACACCCCAGGCCTTATAAAACTCCATCAGGATAAGGTGCCGTATAAAAAACCGAAGCCTGATGCCCGCGACTCTGACCACACCGATAGTCGAAACCGAACGCCAGAATATTTGAACTAATACAACTCTGAAAAAAATTGTACCTGCCATGAAGACAACAAAATGAATAAAGTTACACATCTCAAACAAACGGTATAAAACCCGCTGGTTTGAGTTCATCAGCTTTCTTGAGATGTGAGAAAATTCATCTACCGGGTTCAAGAGCAGCTTAATTAACGTCGCCATAAAATCCGGAATCGCTGTGGACGCCTGCTTCTCTGTGCTTTCGATAGCTTTTTTCCGGATTGTTTTTACGAATAGAACGTTTTTGGTACTCATCCGTTCGGCAACTGCGGCCATGGTCTTTAAACCTTCGCCTTGGCCCACGATATAAAAGCATGAAGCATCTATATTTGAAGATGCATGAGAACGGAAGTACTCAATGGTCATGTAATTCTGTAATAGGATGTAAATACGGCGGTCGCCATTTTCACGCTTTAATTTCGCAGACTCTTCAGCGGACAAATAACGGTAAACAAGCCAGTCTCCGCCATCATCTTCAAAATTCAGCGAGATTTTTCTAGTGACTTCTTTGCCGAATTTATTTTCTAAAATATAAAGACCCTTAAGATCCGAAGTTTCTTTTCGGAAGTCGATAATATTCAGATTCAGCAATAGAGCCGAGTTCAACTTTTCAGGTTGACCATAAAATAGTAGCGAGACTTCATTCACCTCTTAATCATACAATGCTAAATGGGCGCCGAACAACGTTTTATTGGCTTGCTCAATCGCTTTAAACCCGAATAAAATAGTGGCGTGTTAGCCCGCATAACCAGCCTGCCTATCTTTATTTTTCTCTTCTTGTACGGAATGGCCTCCCACATAACCAGTTCGGAATTCTGGCCGATTACCATCTCTAAAACGTGGCTGACACCTTCTCAATTTGAAACATCCATGCTGCAGAAGCCTTTACTGACGCTGTTTTTATCTTTCTTTCATTTAATAAAAATGCCTGATGTTGTTCACGTAGCTTTGATTAAATTAATTTTTTCTGCCTTTTGCACATTCGGACTATACATCTTTATTAAATTTGTTTTCAAACGTACCGGCCACAATCCCCGCGACACCCTCTCTATAAATATCGTTGCCGGCCTTTTTGTATTAAGCTCTCCGACTTTTATTGCTTATTTTTTCAGTATTCGCTCAGATCAGGTAGCCTGCGTTCTGTTCTCTTTATTTTTACTCTTTTGTGAAGACAAAAGGCCGCGGGCCGCGCTGGCGGCCTTAGCGCTGATTCCTTTATTCGGAATTAAAGAAATTCTCTTCTTAATTCCGGGCGCTATTTATTATTTATTAAGTTTCAAAATCAGTTTCAGCCGTAAAGAATTAATTTACCTGATGGGAGTAGCTATTACCGCATTGGTGTGGGTCGTAGCTCTTAATATTCCGTTTCTATATTATTTATTTGAGGCTTATGAGGCCACCAACTATCTTTCACGTTTCAGCTCTTTCTATTACAAACATGAAATGTATTTGCTTCTAACTTCAGTGATCGCATCGGGTTACCTGCTATGGACGCGCCAAAAAGAACACTTTAAAGATGCCGGCTTAGGATTAATGTTTTTATTTCTTTTACTGGTGTTTCCTCAATCATATTTCTTTTATATGTCGAGTCTTCTGCCATTTATTTATTTACCGCTTTTCATTGTACTTTTAAAAGCTCCTTTCAGTCAGTATGCCAAAATCGGGATGATTGCAGTGCAAGTGACGTTCGTTCTTTACGGAAAGGTTACGTTAGAATCAAAATTTTTTGATTCTGTATTCGATCAATACGGTAATATCGTGAAAGCCTCTAAGTTTGTAGAGAAACACCGGCTGACTTACATGGATGGAATGGGCATTTTACCGCAACAAAAATTTTACTCTTGTTTCGTATCTCCGTATGATGAGCAGGCCAAGTTCAATTGTCTGAACCCCAGAAAAGCTCCGGACGTAGTTATCATTACAAACAGACTTGCGGGCCTTGGCCCACCGATATTTGAGGCTGTCGAAAAAAACTATACTCAAATTTTTCCTAACTTATGGGTTTTAAATTCATCGCTGAATAGCGATATCTTAAATGAAAAAGACCTCTCTCCGAGAGGTCTTCCATTACCGATTTTGATATTTTAAACTTTATTCAAGAATTAATATTACATTGATTTATCAAGCTTATAACAAGTCACGGTGATCAGTGACTGAAATGAACCATCATAGGTCGTACTCGGAATACCCAACGTACAAAACGGGTAAACATCAGGGCTGGCCCCTGTTTCTTCACATTTTTGCCAAACAGCGTAAGCATCACCTGTTGAGGTCACGTTAAATTTCGTATCGATAACTGCGACAGCCTGAGAGAACTTACCTGCGGTAATTGTCTGCTGTGCCACATCCGAGTTTCTGGTTATATTTCTGAAGATGGCCGTAAAACTTTTAGTAGCAAATGCAGGAACAGAAATCGTACATCCATAGTATCCGGTTTCACCGAAAGAAAACTGCCCTGTACCGACAGCACCTACGCTCACTAAGTTGTATGGGTCCATACCACCTTGAGCCGAACCTTCAGACCATAAACCATTTGTTACGTTGGCGCCGGCCTGATTAGTCCGTGGGTGGTAAGTGCCGGAAGGTGAAACGCCAGCTGCTTGCGATGTACATTGCCCGCCGCCCCCTTGGGACATATTTGCACAACCGCCTATCGTAGGACTGAAACCCGAAACGAGGCGGAACGATCGGTTGATCGAAGTCGAAGTTCTTTTAATTACAGAGTCATATTTGTTATCAACAATGCCGTCTGCAATGCTGAATCCGCTGACCGGAGCAATAAAGTTAGCAAATGCGCTCATCGCACCTGTTGGTGAAGCATTGTAAACCAAGCGTGCCACTAATTTTAAATTTGGATTCGTACACGCAAGCGCACCTGAAACCGGGCAATCAACACCTACTAACAAACGGTACGAGAATGGACAGTTATCCGTACCTGACCCCGGGTTCGCGTTAAATGTACTGCAAGTTCCGCCCTTTTCAGTAAAACCGTTACCGGTCATATCGGAAGGCCCAAGAAGATCGTACGCTAAAGATCCGTCAGAGTTGTACATTTGGAATTCAACTGGGTTCGTATAAGGAATTTCAGAGGTTGAGTTTGTAGTGGTCTTCAGTTGCGTAAACGGAACGCCGACGTTGTTATTTAAGGTCGCGTTCCACACATCCGGGTCGCGCATCATATTATCGAAAAGAATTTTTTTATTTTTTAAAGCATCAAGTAAAGAAACACGACGGGACTCTTTCATCGAGTTCTGCATCATCGTTGCAACGCCAAGTGACACCATGGCTGCCATTGCAGCGGCCACCATGACCTCGACCATCCCCATACCTTTTTTATTCATTTTAAACATACTACGTGCCCTATATTAAATAGCTTGATCTATTTCAGCTGTCATATCAAGCAAAAACAAATTTTCCTTTTGTGAGTGTAACAGAAAGAGATATCCAGCTTTGATACGGAGAACCCTACATCATGACGTCCCAACGGTCACAGGACATCGTCAGGATTCTTTCCGGAGCAGCATAGCCGTCTTTGGCAAAGCCCAGAGTACATGAATTCATTGCAGCGCTCGAGCACCGCTGTTCAATCGTGTAAGCATGCTCTTTGTTGGTTACGTTGAAGGTAACATCCATGCGTGCTTCACCTTCAGAATACGTTCCCAAAATGACAGTACCTGACCCGCTGACAACCCCAGTGGAGCTGACATTTACCATTCGTATTGTCAGGTTTGTACTGAAGGCTTTAGCAACAATCGTACATCTATAAAACCCGGTTTCGGTGAACTGTATAAACCCGGTTGAAGGGAATACATTTACTAAACTGTGAGCGTCGGATTCCTCTTGCCATCCGGCAGAATGAGTCCGCACGTGCTGAATAGGATGTCTTGACCACCCAGAAGAATTACAAGTTCCGCCGCCGGTATTCGTTTGCGATGAAGCGCCGGTATCACAAAGCACAACTGCACCGGTAGGAGAAACGGACGCTGAAAGGAAAAATCCTTTATTTACTTTAGATGCAGACCTGCGAACTTCAGCATCGTACTTTTCAGATGGAGTAATCAGAGAAGATCCAGCGGCTTGTGGGATAAGACCACGCCACGTGTTCATTGTACTTGATGAAGTACTGGCCGGGTTAAACACTAAACGCGCCACCATTAACAAGTTAGGATCGCGGCACGACGTTGCGCCCGGACTCGAACAATCCGCAACGACCAGTAACCGGTATGAAATAGGACAATTATCAGAGCCGTAGCCCAGCACAGGGTTGAAGTCAGAGCAATCGCCACCCTTTTCGGTGAATCCATTGTAACGGGTTGATGTCGAGTCAGAAGCGGCAACACCCAAAAGATTCCATGACCGCCCACCGGCATCAAAAAGTACGAACTGTGAAGGGGTCGACAACGTTGTTTCAGTTACGTTACTCTGCGCCGCCATTTGCGACCAAGGAGGAATACCGTTTCCGTTTACCGTGTTTTGAAAGGCGATCTGGTCCCGCATGTTAGTTTCAAGACGGGCCTTCACATCATTAAGAGCAGACATAAGAGTGGTTCGGCGCTGCATTCGTCGGCTGTTTTCGATCATCTGAACAACGCCAAGCGATACGATGGACGTCATTCCTGCCGCCATCAGTACCTGAATGATACTTACGCCTCTTTTATTATTTAAGAGGCGATTCTTGAATAGATTTAATAGACCCAGCTTCACTCTTATCATGCTAACACCAGCTCTACCTATTTACGACCAATAATTTAAATATCGTTTAGGTTATCTTATTTTGATACTGGGTTTCGTTGTATTCATCAACTAAAATAGCATCTAGACGGACCTGATCGGCCTCAGACAACAGCTTATAGTCTTCCTCAGAAATAATTTTCTTAGAAAGAGCATCGTCCCAAGTAGCTCGACCTTTTTTCTTAGGAATCGATCCGGCTTTAACTGCGGCACGAATTTTCTTCTCTGCAGCTTCTGCGCGAGTCACAACTGTAAACGCATGTTCTAAGCGCGCTGTCTGGTCGATTTTAGCACGAGCCATTACTTGCTCGTGCCCATGAGTCGCTTCGGAAACCCAGTAAATTCCGTCGGTCATACGGTTTCGTTGCTCCACTGAATACATCATTGAATTTGAAATCAAATGAGACCAGCCGTCTGTCGCCTGTGATCCGATCGAATTGATTCGCGACCAAGCGCCAAGAACTTCTTTAAATAACCAGCGTAAACCCGGAATCTTAAGATTATCGAATAACCCATCGAAACCTTTTTGGATTTCAGCCATAGAGTGCTTCAGGAAAAACTGAACATACGGAAGATCTTCTTCGCGCTGCCCTTCTTCAACAAATCGTCTCAGCACGCAAGTTGACATATACATATTAGAGAAAATGTCAGCAAAACGTCCGGTGATTTTTTCTTTCATTTTCAACTGGCCGCCCAATGATCCCATCGCGATATCAGCTAAAATTGCAAATGTTGCCGAAGCCCAGCTTAAACGGCGGTAATGAATTCTGATTTTTGGATGCGCGCCTGACGGTGCACAAGCCAGGTAACCGCGCGACAACGAAAGTAAGATCGAACGGCAGGCGTTGCGGACAACGTGACCGATGTGACCCCAGAATGCGGTATCAAACTTCGCGACGTCACCGCTTTCAATTGCGCTGACTTCGTCAAAAGCGAACGGATGACAACGTAAAGCTCCCTGACCGAAAATGATCAGTGTGCGTGTCATAATATTAGCGCCCTCAACCGTAATACCGATTGGTGTTGCTACATAACCTTCAGCAATTAAGTTTCTTTCGCCTAAAGAAATCCCGGCGCCGCCCATAACATCCATCGCATCGTTAACCATACGACGTTGCATCTCAGTGGCCTGATACTTCATCATTGCAGTTACAACCGGTGGTTTTAAACCTTTATCTAAAGCACCTAAAGTAAATCTTCTCATCGCTTCAAGAGCGTATGTTCCTGCTCCGATGCGCGCTAACGGCTCTTCAACACCTTCGAACTTACCGATGCTGACGCCGAACTGTTTTCTAATTAAAGCATGCGATGAAGCGGTTCTGTAAGCCAGCTTCGCTCCGCCGGCAGATTGAGCCGGAAGCGAAATTCCGCGCCCTGCCGCCAGACATTCCATTAACATTGACCAGCCCTGTCCTACTCCTGACAAACCGCCGACGACTGAATCTTCTAAATTAACAACAACGTCCACACCACGTGTCGGACAGTTAAAGAATGGAATCGTTAAAGGATCGTGGCGGTGAGAAATATCAACGCCCTTTGTGTTCGAAGGAATAAGGGCACAGGTAATACCGAGATCTTCACCACGGCCGAGCAAGTTTTCAGGGTCACGTAAACGGAACGCAAGACCGATCACAGTTGAAATACCGGCAAGAGTAATCCAGCGTTTATTCCAGTTTAACTTGATTTGCAATTTACCGTCAGAACCGCGGAAGACCACACCATGAGAAGAAATGGAACCCGCATCAGACCCTGCTAAAGGCTCTGTTAAACCGAAGCAAGGAATCTCTGCGCCGGAAGCCAAACGTGGCAACCAGTATTTTTTCTGCGCGTCTGTTCCGTAGTGAATAAGTAATTCAGCAGGACCTAACGAATTCGGAACCATAACTGAAATTGAAGTCGGCAGAGAACGTGAGGCTACTTTCATTACAACTTCTGAATGCGCCATTGCTGAGAAGCCAAGACCGCCGTACTCTTTAGGAATAATCATTCCCAAAAAGCCTTTGTCTTTTACGTATTGCCAAACATTCTCAGGAACCTCGCGGTTCTTCCAGATCTTCCAAGGCTCGCAAATTTTGCACAATTCTTCAACAGGGCCATCAATGAAAGCTTTTTCTTCCGGGGTTAATTTAGCGTAAGGCTCTTGCAGAATCTTAGCGAAATCAGGTTTTCCTGAAAAAAGATCTTTCTCGATCCACACAACTCCGGCTTCAAGAGCTGTTCTTTCCGTTTGCGAAATTTGCGGAACAACTCCCAGCTTTTGCATAACCTTCATAACCATCCGGGAAACCAGAATTCTTCTGATCGGTACGATCAGGAACAAAAGCATGATGACAGTGAAAAGCCCCAGCAACCAAGCAGGCGCTCCGAAGCCTAACAAGATAACCAAACCCGCAACAGCCCAAACCAGAAGTGGCAGATCAAAAAAACCGATGAATAATAAAAGAAGGATGGACCCAAGAATACAAAGGCTCACACAACCCGTGGTGTAAAAAAATCCGCTGTAGTCCGATAATAGTGAGTTCACAAGATGCTCCTTATAAGAGTTAATTACCTTAATTGGAGCACGATCAATACTGACTGGCAAGTCGAGCAAAAACTCTAGAAACAAAAAAAAAAGCCCAGCTAAAAATTAGCCGGGCTTCGTTTGAATAAAATCAAAAAACTGTCTTAGTTTAGTTTGTTGGAGCTGGTGCTGGAGCTGGAGCTGCAGGAGCAGTTGCATCACCTGAAGCTGGAGCAGCCATTGGAGCTTGTTCAGCAGGAGCAGCTGGAGCAGTTGCTTCAGTTGGAGCGTTTTTAGAGCATGTGAAACCTGTAGTTAATACCAATGCAAGTGCAGCTGAAGCCAATACTAATTTTTTCATTTCTTAATCCTCTCGAATAAGTGGTTATTGTTGCGTTGTTCAAATTGTCATAATTTTTTTTCTTTGCCAACGGGTTTTTTACAAATTCTTTCTTTACTTCTGGCAACTTGCACACCAGAAGGTGCTCCGCCCTGCCATCACTTTCATTTTTATAGGGTTGTGACAAATTCGACACAGCTCTTGCTCCCGTCCGTATACAAAAAATTCATCTTGATAGCCCCCCGACTCACCCATAGCACTCTTGTAATTTTCAATTGTTGAGCCACCTTTACTGATCGCCTTTTCTAAAATAACCCGAGTGTTTTTCCAGATGAGCCCATACTGCTCCCGCGTTACCTTTGAGGCCTTTTTTAATGGGGACACCCGTGATGCATAGAGAATTTCCGAAGCATAAATATTACCTATCCCCACGATGAGTTTTTGATTCATGAGCGCCGTTTTTATAGGCGACTTCAGAGCTTTGAAAATAGAGGTCAACTTTTCGAAATCCGTCTCCGGCTGAAGGGGCTCCACGCCCAGTCCGGCAAATCTTTTGCCCAATTCACCCTTTTCAACGACCTCAATAAAGCCAAATCGGCGCGGGTCATTGAATATAAAGTGGCTGCCATCAGCCAGTTCAAAACTCAGGTGATCGTGCTTCCCGCGGACGCTGAAATTCAGTTCTTTTCTCCATGAACCGGTCATCCCCAGGTGTGAAACGATGAAATGTTCGCGCAGCTCAAAAAGTATATATTTAGCCCTTCTGCGAACTGCAGTTATAGGCTGACCGCAAAGGTTTTGTAGTTTCTTTTTCGGGATTTTAAAGCGGATGTCGGGACGGTAAAAATCCCAGTTCGCAATGGATTTATTTTTGGGTATTAAATCAGAAAGTTCTCGGCAGACAACTTCTACCTCTGGCAATTCGGGCATAACTTACCTCTTAAAATGACCAATATACACGATGCGCGCGCTGAAATTGATTATTTTTTCCTCAAAAATTCAAACCGTTCAGGTTTAAACTCAAAAAAGTTTTAAGGAGCAAACAGGGAGTTTTGCTTTTTATAGAGATCCAAAACGGGCTTTAAAGCTTTCCATTCCTTCCAAACCTGGGTTTTATCGGTCTCGAACTTTTTTACCCGTGCCTCTTCGTGAGTATAATAGAATAGCGTTACCGATTTATCGTCTTTATATTCGGCCTCTATGTTTTCGATATTTTTTAAAGTGTCATCGACAACAATGATAGATTTAAAGGCGGACCCGGTTTTTTTCAAAAATGCTTTCAAGAGCAACCCTTTGTTTTGACCGGAGCCCATTAGAATTCCTTTTTGATAACTGACGAATCTCGCGCTTTCAATTCCCTCCGGCAAAAACCTTTCCGGATATCCACCCGCGGGGCCAGGTGCGGTGCCGGAAAAATCCATCGCGCCGCGGTCCAGCTCAATTTCTGTGTCATTACGGAGTTCAGAACCTCTTGAGGTTAAGATAAATGATTTAACTTTCATGCCCTGAATTTGCTTCACAATAGCTGAAGTTTCTTTTTCAACGGTGTGCATATCTCCAAGCGCGAAAAGTTTGTAATGCAAATCAAAAAGTTCTGACCTGTTTGAAGCCATCATTTGTTTTTTATCGCCATTTTTAATTACAGACGACTGCCACTGATACCATTGATCACTGCCCAAATCATTGTTCATGGCCATTAAGGTGTTATCAAAGTCGAAGACTACTAAAACAGCATCAGCACCGGCTGCATCAACCTTTTTTGCAACAAAGGACTGCACCTCAGCCAAAGAGGATGTCACAACCCGTTCTGCCGCATGAACGGCATGATAGAAAAAAATCAAAATTATTGCTAACTTCATGCGGGATAGAATAGGCTTATCTGATGCAAAAACAACAAAATAGTTTTTCACATATTCTGTTCAATATTCTCATTCCGGTGATCATTTTGAACAAAGGTCACAAGTACGGAATGGATGCGAAAGTAGCCGTTGTTGTGGCGCTGAGCTTCCCGCTTTTTTTCTCGGTAAAAGCTCTGGTGAAAGATAAAAAAGTCGACTTCGTTTCATTACTCGGTTTGTTGAACGTCCTAATCTCAGGGATCTTTACACTGATGACTTTAGGCGGAATTTGGTTCGCCATTAAAGAAGCCGCGTTCCCGCTTTTAATCGGCGCCTTTGTCTTCGGATCCAGCTTTACAAAATCTCCTTTTTTTCAAACCCTGTTTCTGAACCCGAGCACTTTTCACACTGAGAAAGTCGAAGAACGATTAAACACAGATGAAAAGAAGCATCATTTCGGCATTCTCATGCGGCACCTGACAAAGCTTTTGTCGGTGTCTTTTTTATTAAGTGCGGCCCTGAATTTCTTCCTGGCGATTTATATTTTTACTCCGCTGGCTGACTCACTAACGGAACTGCAAAAGCAAGAAGCGCTGAACGAACAGCTCAGCAAAATGACGCTTTATTCAATGGTCGTCATTCTTGTTCCGTCTATGATTTTTTTAGCGTCACTTATTTTTTATGCCTTCAAAAAAATACATGCGCTCACCGGCCTTACAACCGATGAGCTCTTAAAGTCGAACTAGAAGTTATCTTTAAAATTTAGAAATCAAATTCAGTAGGTGGCGGCGGCGGTGGAATATTGATTTCGGGCTGCGGAGTCGCATCAACAGGCATTCCTGTATTCGGATCAAATGTGGGAGCCGGCGCAAAATCCATTCCGTCACCGGCATCAAATGCCGGCGGCGCCGGTGGAAACTCCGGTGCCGGAACAAAATCATTTGCCGGTGGAATATTGGACTGATCAAAGCTTGAAGACCCAGAGCTTCCGCCACTGTAGCCACCGCTTCTACCGCTACCCGACGCATTCGCCCACTTGTTGCGGCTGCGCTTTCTTAAATCGTAACGCGGCCGCGCGGTGTAAAGGCCGAGCTCTTCTGCCTCAAGTAATGAAACGGTTGAATCCTGCGAGCTTAAAACTTTTTCGCGAGTGCGTACATGAATCTGACGGCTGCGTTCGTAACGCGCCTCTTGTGATTCTTTTTCTTCAAGGTATTCTAAATATTCGGGGCCGCCTTCTTGCGGAGAACCCACCGAGCGTTTTTGCCGCCGGTACTCTTGCAGCCCGCGGTCGCGAAGCAAATCCCACTTTTCCTGATCTTCAAGAAATTCTGCGAGACCTTTTTCACGCTCTTCATCGAAAACTTTATTGTTCGTAATTTCAGTCCGAAAACTTTTCAAACGCTGCACATTATGGTTTGCTTCAATTTTCAGCGAATCAGCCAAATCCTGATCATACTCCTGAGCCTGTACAACACCGGCAGTTAGCAAAAATGATAATAACAGCAGACTTCTTTTCACACTTAAAATTATACTTCGCCCAAGGGTGACTTTACATTTTCCTTCATTCGGAAATTAAGAAATTGGACCAAATCACGACCTTTGTCTTTACCTCTGAATTAAATTAGGCTAGCCTCTCGTAACTTATGGAAATACTTCAAAATCTATTACTTTTTTTCGGACAGACTTTAATCGTAATTTTAGCCATTATTGCCATCCTAGCGGCTGTAGGAATTCTTATCGCAAAAGCCAAAGATCAGAAGTCTTTCAAAATCGAACTGTTGCACGAAACTCTGAACGATCACGTTGAAATTTTAAGTCATGTCTTAAAAGGCAAAACAGAACTCAAAGCTGAAAAGAAAAAAAAGAAGGCTGAAGAAAAAGAAAAAGCCAAGGCAATCGAAGAAGGCACATACTACAAATCTCGGATTTTTGTTCTCGATTTTTTAAAAGGCGACATCAAAGCATCTGCTACTGAACATTTACGCGAAGAAATTTCGACCGTATTAGGTGTTGCGACACCGAATGATGAAGTGGTTGTCAGAATCGAAAGCCCGGGCGGCCTTGTGAACAGCTATGGTTTGGCGGCGGCACAGCTGCTTAGAATCCGCTCAGCTGGTATCCCTTTGACCATTTGTGTGGATCAGGTTGCAGCCAGCGGTGGTTACCTTATGGCCTGCACGGCAAATAAAATCATCGCCGCTCCTTTCGCTTTGATCGGTTCAATCGGCGTTGTGGCGCAAGTCCCGAACTTCAACCGGCTGCTGAAAAAGCACGATGTGGATTATAAAGAATACACGGCGGGCGACTACAAACGCACGGTCAGCCTGTTCGGCGAGATTACCGAAAAAGGCGAAGCAAAATTTAAGGAACAACTTGAGTTAACTCACGATATGTTTAAGACATTCGTAGGGAAATACAGAACTCAGCTGGATCTCAGCAAAGTTGCAACAGGCGAATTCTGGTATGGCGAAAAGGCTCTTTCCCTCGGTTTGGTCGACGAAATCAGAACCAGCGATGATTACATTTTTTCAAGACCCAAAGATCAGCAAATCATCCGTATCTCATACGAAAATAAACCAAGTTTTTCGGACAAACTTTCCGATGCTTTTGCAAAAATTTTATCCCACGCTTTGAACAAATTACTGGTGCGAAATAACTCCATTGAAAATGTGTGATGCTTTGCGTAAGTTAGTGGTTTTTCGCATGGCATCTTGTACACCTTTTCACAGTTTTGAAGGAGTTACCGCGTGAACCCAGTTGTTCAAGTTAAAGATTTAGAAACGACGTTTTTCCTGAAGTCCGGGCCCTTCCGCGCCGTAAACAAAATTTCATATGAAATCAATCAAGGTGAAACTTTGGGTATCGTGGGCGAATCCGGCTGCGGTAAATCCGTAACTTCATTTTCACTTATGCGTTTAATCGAAAAACCGGGCAAAGTGACCGGCGGCGAATTTACGTTAAACGGCAAAAGCATTTTAGGGTTAGACGAACGCCAAATGGAAGATGTCCGCGGCGGTAAAATGGCGATGATCTTTCAGGAGCCGATGACCGCGCTGAACCCGGTCTTAACGATCGGTTACCAAATGGACGAGCAAATTAAAAAACACCTTAAGCTTTCTCCGAAAGATTCCCGGGACCGCGCCATCGAAATGTTACAGCTTGTCGGCATTCCCTCAGCGGCTGAACGTTATGAATCTTACCCGCACCAGCTATCAGGCGGTATGCGCCAGCGTGCGATGATCGCAATGGCTCTTTCCTGCAATCCGGAATTTTTGATCGCTGACGAACCGACGACAGCCCTTGACGTCACCATTCAGGCCCAGATTCTTGAGCTCTTCCAAAGCATTCAAGAGAAAATGAAAATGTCTGTGCAGTTTATTACGCATGACCTTGGCGTTATTTCTGAAGTGTCTGACAGAACTCTCGTGATGTACGGCGGACAAATGTGCGAAACAGGGAACACCCAGGATATTTTAAATTCTCCGCGCCATCCTTACACGGCTGCTTTGATTCAATCACGCCCGAAGATGGGACAACGTGTGAACCGTTTAAAAACAATCGAAGGCGTTGTACCGGCTCCTCATGAATTCCCTAAAGGCTGTCCGTTTGCAAACCGTTGCGGGCGCGTACAACCTGAATGCTGGACAACAAAACCAAGACTCACAACTGTAACCGGATACGACAAGCGCGCGGTAGCTTGCTTTAACCCTCTGTAAAGTCAGGAAATACTATGCAAGATATTATTCTCGAAGCAAAAGGTATTAAGAAGCACTTCCCGATTCGCAAAGGTTTTTTCATGCGCGAAGTCGGTCAGGTAAAAGCCGTTGAAGAAATTAATTTATCAGTTCGCCGCGGTGAAACCCTTGGTCTGGTGGGCGAATCAGGCTGTGGAAAGTCAACATTAGGAAGAACTCTCATTCGTCTTTATGAACCGACAGCGGGAACTATTCAATTCGATGGCGCAGACTTCGCTGCGCTAAGTGGATCTGACTTAAGAAAAAAACGCCGCGACATTCAAATGATCTTTCAGGATCCTTATGCCTCTCTTGATTCACGAATGACTGTTGGTCAGATCGTCGAACAGCCTTTTAAAATTCACGGTATTCTTGAGAAGAATGAGCGCGAAGCCCGCGTTAAACAATTACTGGAACTTGTGGGCCTTAAAGCTTCTCACGTGAACCGTTATCCCCATGAATTTTCAGGCGGACAGCGCCAGCGGATTTCGATCGCGCGTGCCGTAGCTCTCGATCCTAAATTAATTATCTGTGACGAGCCGGTATCGGCACTTGACGTTTCGATCCAGGCTCAGGTTTTAAATTTGTTAAAAGATCTTCAAGAGCGTCTTAAACTCACTTACATTTTTATTTCGCATGACTTATCGGTCATCGAGCACGTTTGCGACCGTATTGCCGTTATGTATTTGGGCCGCATCGTTGAGCTTGCATCACGTGATGAGCTTTTCTCAAACCCGATGCATCCTTACACACGCGCATTGATGTCTTCAATTCCGACCATCGGTACCGGTAAAAAGAAAATGCAGAAAATTCTCTCAGGTGAAATTCCGTCGCCGATCAACCCGCCATCGGGTTGCGCGTTCCATCCTCGTTGCAGCTACAAAATTGATGAGTGTTCTAAAATTCTTCCGCCTCTTTTACCGATCGGAAACACAGAGCACACCAAGGCTTGTATTGTTAATTTGAAAACTAATTTAAAGGAGATTCTATGAAATCCACTAACATCATTTCAGCATTTATTGCTGTGAGCGCGATCACGTTTGTTGTCGGCGCTTCCGGCTGTATTAAGAAAACGAAAAAGAAAGCTGAAACAACAACTGAGGCGACTACGGCTGCTTCAACGGACGCAACTGCTGCTGCCGGAGCTCCTAAATTAAATAACTCTGAACTTAAAATCGGTATGAGTCAGGAGTTTGAAAATTTCAATCCTCTGATTGCAACGATGAATGCAACAACGATCATGTCAAAATTAGCGATGCGTGACCTTGTTACAATCGATGCTGATGGCAAATGGGTTCCGCAATTAGTTAAATCCATTCCTACTCTGGATAACGGCGGCGCTAAAATCGTAACTGTCGGCGGCGTTAAAAAAATCGAAGCCGTCTGGGAAATTCTGGAGGCAGCGGTATGGGGCGACGGAAAACCGATTACTTGTGACGATGCAGCTTTCGCAATTAAAGTAGCTTCTGCTGCAACTGTTTCAGTAGGCGAAAAAGAAGTTTACACTCAAGTAGAAAAAGTAACGGCAGATCCGGCTAATCCTAAGAAATGTACGTTCTTGTACGACAAAGCTAAGTGGGATTTCTACCAGTTAGGTACGTTCCATATTCTTCCGAAGCATTTAGAAGAAAAAATCTTTAATATGTATGGCGCTGAAAACGGCGGTTATGAGAAAAACTCTCTTTACACTAAAGATCCATACAATGTCGGTCTTTACAACGGCCCTTACATTTTGCAAGAGATCCAGTTAGGTGACCACGTTACATTTATCCCGAATCCTAAATGGTGGGGCGAACCTCCTAAAATCAAAAAAATCATCTTCAAGTATCTTCCGAACACGGGAACACTTGAGTCGAATTTACGTTCCGGCACGATCGACCTGATTTCAACACTGGGTTACTCGTTAGACCAGGCGCTTGCGATGGAAAAGAAAGTTAAGGCAGAAAACCTTCCTTACACAGTCTTATTCCAGCCAAGTACTGTTTACGAACACATCGACTTAAATTTAGATAATCCGTTCTTAAAAGACATCAAAGTCCGTAAGGCTTTGAACTACGCTATGAACCGCGAAGAGCTTGTGGCTTCATTGTTTGAAGGCAAACAACAACCGGCTGTTCACAACGTGACTCCGAAAGATCCATGGTACACAGACGATCCTTCGAAAATCGTGATCTACAAGTACGATCCTCGTATGGCTGAAAAGCTGTTAGACGAAGCCGGCTGGAAGATGGGTCCTGACGGAATTCGAATGAAGGGCGGCAAAAAGCTTACGTTCACATTGATGACAACTGCAGGAAACAAAACTCGTGAGCTGGTACAGGTTTACTTACAAAATAAGTGGAAGCAGGTCGGCATAGAAGTTAATACGAAGAATGAACCTGCCCGCGTTTTCTTCGGCGAAACAACTAAAAAACGTGCGTTTGATTCTATGGCACTGTTTGCATGGGTTTCATCTCCTGAAAACACTCCGAAATCGACATTCCTGAGCACGAACATCGCTTCTGCTAAAAATGGATGGTCAGGCCAGAACTACATGGGCTGGGTGAACAAAAAGGTAGATAAATTATTGTTAGATCTTGATGTGGAGATGGTTCACGAAAAACGTAAAGCTATCATCGCTGAAGTTCTTAAGTACTATACCGATGAAGTTCCGGTATTACCATTGTACTACCGTTCAGACGTTGCCGTGATTCCGAATCAGTTGAAAAACTACCGACTGACAGGTCACCAGTTCCCTGAAACTAATGAAGTAGAAAAGTGGACTTTGGAGTAAACCAAAGTTCCATTAGGCTCTAAAACGTAATAGGAATTTTATGATTAATTTTATTTTACGCCGGATCGTGCAGACTATGATTGTGATTGTTATCCTTTCTTACGTTTGCTTTGGATTGATGTCTCTGATGCCAGGCGACCCGGTAGAGCTGATGATCTCAGCCAATCCTAAAATTACTGCCGCAGACGTGGCCCGTTTGCGTTCATTTTACGGTTTAGACCAACCTGTTTATAAAAGATATTTCAACTGGGTTTCTGACATCGCCACGGGCGACCTTGGTTATTCCCGCACCTACCGTATTCCGGTAGAAGAAATGATGGGCCCTGCTTTGGGTTACACATTTATTTTATCAATTACGACTTTGTTGTTCTCTTTTGCAGTGGCCGTTCCGCTTGGAATTATAAGTGCGCTCAGGCCGAACTCCAGGATCGACTATACGATAAATCTCTTTAACTTCGCCGGCATCTCGATGCCGTCCTTCTGGCTCGGCTTAGTTCTGATTATCATATTTGCCGTGAAGCTTAAATGGCTTCCGGCTTCAGGATTTCAAACGACGGGCATGGAGTACGACACTTACTGGGATGAATTTGTCGATAAAGGAAAATATTTAATTTTGCCGGTCCTTTCACTGTCGATTCAATCAATCGGCCGCTTCTCTCGCTTTACCCGTTCTTCCATGTTAGAAGCGATGAGAAATGACTTTATCCGTACGGCAAGAGCCAAGGGCTTAGCCCGCAACGTTGTTGTGTGGAAGCACGGATTCAGAAACGCCTTGATTCCGCTGATCACCATCGCAGCTCTTAGCTTGTCTTCGGTGTTCTCCGGCGCATTGATTACAGAAACTTTGTTTGCTTACCCTGGCGCGGGCCGTTTGATTTATTCTTCTATCATGGGGAATGACTACAACGTGGCGATGGTTTCATTTTTAATTTCTGTCAGCATGGTATTGATCATGAATCTGATGGCCGACTTACTTTACGGCGTGGTTGACCCCCGCGTTTCATATAAATAGGAATGAAGATGGAACAGGAAGTACTGACAGCCGAAAAGAAAAACGTGGACCCAAATACCTCATCAACATTGTCAAAAGCCCAGATTGCGGAAATGGAAAAGGTTCAAAGCCTTACCAAGATTATCTATTCGCAATTTAGAGAACACAAAGCAGCGGTTGTCGGTGCTTACACTATTTTATTTTTCATTCTGGTGGCGGTCTTCGCTCCTGTAATCGGAAATGTTTTAGGCGTAGATTCTGAATCACAAAACGTTTTTGCCCGTTATAAACCGCCTTTCTCACGTATCAGTGTCGCAATGGACGTGCGCGAAGAAATGGTTAAAAAATATATGGCTAACAACCCTGACGAAGCCGATGTTGTTGCCAAAGAATTAATTAAAGAAGACTTCGTTACTACTAAACAGCCGGCTGATGCTCTTTATGAGTGGTCACATTACGAAAAACGTAAAGCGATGGCGGCTATCCGTTTACTGAACATCGATGCCGACACCAAAGTTGAGCTTCGTAACTTAGCTAAACGTTTTGAAACGTTTCACATTTTCGGCACGGACGAACTCGGCCGTGACGCCTTCATGCGTTTGATTTACGGTACCCGCATCTCAATGGGTGTGGCGGTTCTGGTTGCCATCGCCTCATCGCTGATCGGCTTATTGATCGGCGCCCTGGCGGGATACTATGGCGGCGTAATTGATTCGCTTCTGATGCGCGTGACTGATGCCTTGATTTCGTTACCGACCATTCCGGTTCTGATTGTTGTGGCTGCCATCGACTTACAGAAAATCCCCGGGGTTAGCAGCATTCTCTCAGTCGGAAACGAAAGTATTTTAAAGCTCGTCTTTATATTATGTATCTTTTCATGGATGACGGTGGCCCGCCTTGTACGCGGCAGCATCCTCACTTTAAGAGAACGTGAATTCATTCTGGCTTCTAAGACTTTAGGGGCGACAGATTACACGATCATCACGCGCCATATGTTCCCGAACGTATTGGCTCCATTACTGGTATCTGTGACCTTGGGCGTGGGTGATTCGATCCTTTTTGAGGCGGCACTCAGCTTCTTAGGGCTTGGTATCCAACCTCCGACTCCTAGCTGGGGGAATATGCTGTTTAATGCACAGGAACTCATTTATGAGGCTCCTACCCTTGCCATTATTCCGGGTCTTCTGATCCTCTTTGTAACCATTAGCTTCAATTATGTTGGAGATGGCTTACAAGATGCTATTGATCCTAAAACGATTAAGCGTTAAAATAATAGCATTAGGCAGTGAAAAGCAGACCAACTAAAAGGAGTGTCCATGGGACAACTAAGTATCGCTCACATGATTCTATTGGTTATCATTCTCTTGATTTTCTTCGGTCCAAGCCGTTTACCGCAGTTGGGACAGTCTTTGGGTAAAGCGATTAAAGGCTTCAAAGAAGGTCTTAACGAAGTAAATGCTGATGCGAAAGATGTAGGTCCTCAGCAACAGATCAAGCACGCTGACAACTCTGTTCATCAGCAGCAGGCTGAAACTAAAAAAGAAAATTCTTAGTCTTTACTTACTGAAAATTTGCGGGGTTATTTCATCAGAAATAATCCCGTGAATAATATTCTTCTGATCTGAATAAATTTTTAAATCATTAACAGTCCAAAGCACGATTGGAATCTTCTTTCCCAGCGCCTTGTAGTTATTAGCGTACTTCGTAAAGTCTTCTGCGCGCATATGCAAGATATGCGGATGACATAAATAATTTCCAACCGACGACATCACAACAAAATTATTACCGTGATTTCTTTCATAGCTCAGCAGTAATGCCCGGTAAACTGTGGGGCAAAGAAGTTTTACTTTTGCCAATGACAGCGGGTTAAAGCTTGAAACCAGAACACGGCTTTCAAGATTATATTTTTTGATAAGTGCACACACCGCTTTTTCAAGGCGGTAATTAAAAACACCGTCATTCTTTAATTCGATATTGAGCTTAAAGTTGTGAACATCTTTAAACCAAATAAGAAGGTCTTCCAGTCTTGGAGCCGGCGCCACTTTTTTTATATCTTCGTGGTTCATCCGGTAAACCGGTTTACCGTCGATTCTCTTATCATGAAATAATATCGCCTCGCCGTCACCCGTCAGTCTCACATCAAATTCACAGATCTCATAACCTTCATCGTATGAACCTTTTATGGATTCAATGGAATTTTGTGGCAACCCTTCTACCCAGTACCCGCGATGCGCCTGCAAGCGAGGAAGCCATGCCCAAACATTTTGATCTTCTTGCCAAATCATAAGTCCTCAGATCACAACGGCTTAATAACCAACGGTGTATCGACCGTTGAACTCATATCAAATTTAAAATTCTGGTTTTTATTCGTTAACGTCAGCTTGCTGGCAACGCCGCGGTTAAGCTCTGTTGAGCCCTTTAAAACAACGTGTAACGTGTTCTTCTGCTCCTGCTCGTTCAAGTATGAATCAAGAGTAAAATTTAAATTTCTCCAGTCAGATCCATTTAAGTTCACAGTTGTTTTTTCACTTGTAAAAATCTGCCCTCGCAAACCCACACTGCCCTTTAAAACCTGCGCTATGTAGTCATTTTCCAGAAGCTGTTCGTTAGTACTTAAACGGGCCGGCCTGATCGCCAGGGTCAGGTTGTTGCGGCCCGAAGACGGGTCTGACTGCCTTTGCATATCCAGCTGAACGTTTGAAAAGAGCACGCCGGGTAACGCAAAACTTTCGGCATGAAGTTTAAGGCTATGACTTTCCGATTCGGATTTGTTGTAGTTCCACGACACATCAACAACCGGTGATTGTTCGACGAAAGTAAACTGCTCCCAGACTCTTGTGTTAAAAAGCGCTCCTTTTAATTTCAAATTAGCGCTTGTCTTATTCAGTTCAGAGTTGTGATCGATATTGAGAACGCCATCAACTTTTTGCCCGCCGACAACCAGACTGTTAGCTTCTAATGAAAAATCGTTAGCCGCTTTCTTGAGGTGAAAATTCATCTCATCAATCGCCTGCAGGTCTCTGCGCCCACGGTTTGAGAACACAACCTCAAGCCCGCGAAGAATACCGTCGAATTTAAACGTTTCATTATCACGGTAGCTGAGTTTCCCTGATAGAACTCCGAGGTTTTCAAAGCTTTCCAGCTTGCCCTTCAGCATGTCGAGATTTTTCAGGCGCGACATCGGCAGCGAGTCTACCAGGACATCAAAAGGTTTAACGATAGTTCTTGAATCTTCAAAAACCACATCGATCGAGTTCGATTTGATTTGGGCATTTTCAACATTGATCAGAACGCGCTTAAAGGTTGAAAGAACCTTCGGCTGATCGCCTAAAATGACATCTCCGGAATTTTTTAAGCTGATCGAGACCGGAACTTTATCAAGGCCCGAAACTTTTCGTAAAAAGGCCGAATTGATTAATGGTTGAACCGCTTTAAGCGAAACTTTGCCGATTGAGACTTCGTAATTCAGCTTCGGGTCCCCGGTTACATAGTGGGCGAACATCTGCACATCGCCGTCCAGAAGCTTTCCATCAACGTTCAGAATACAATCAACGGTGTTTTCTCCGGTGCTGTTAACCATCAGGTTCAGATTGGCGTTTATGAAATAAATATCGGACTTCGAATCGCGAATGGCATTTAATTTAGACTTAACCGCGATGTGGCTCAGCCGGTTCTGTGAATAGCTGAGATCAATATTGATCTGCTTCAGCACTACAGGCTGTTCGGGGCTCTTGCTGTTAATGACTTTCAGCTTTTCAACAAAAATTTCGCTGAGTTCCCCTTTTGTGTTTCTTGAGAAAACATCGGTAATGTGCTGATCTTCTTTACCGCCAGCAGGCCTTGCGGATGCGACTGCAACTGACCCTTGAGGTGATTCTGCCGTGGCTGGATTAACAGCGCTCCCGCCATTATCTTTCTTGGGTGGCCCCACCTGCAAACACTTGTCAGTATCGCTGATTCTCAGCTCCATGTCGCGAATGCGGATTTTCGGAACTTTCGTAGAAAAACCCAAAAGAATCGGAATGGTAATCGGCACCTCAAGCTCATCCACATAAATCTGAGACGTTTGGCAGGCCATGCCCTTAGGGCTTAGTCTAATGTGAAAGACCTCAAGCACAGGAAAGGGTAAACCCCACTTAGAAAGATTGATGCGGGCTTTGTCGTAATCAATAGAAAATTCATTCTGTAGTCTCTTAACAGATTTATTCAGGTAAAATTCAATTCGGGCATCCGAGATTTGGTTTTTAAGAGCCAGCCCAATGAAAAATGAGATCACAAGGCCCGCAAGGCAGATTCGGATCCCAGGTTGGTCAATGACGGCTCTTCGCATCTAATTATTTATACAAACTTAAATGAAATAACTTCGTATTCTTTATCGCCTTTAGGACTTTGAACAGTTACTAATTCACCGACTTTTTTTCCGATCATCGCGCGAGCCAGCGGGGAAATGATCGAGATCATTCCTTTTTTTACGTCAGCTTCATCTACGCCAACGATTTGGTAAGTAATTTCTTCTTCTGATTCAGTATCCTGTAATGTAACGGTGGCACCGAAAACGATTTTATCAGATTTAATTGTAGCAGGATCGATAGCTTCAACGCCTGCCAATTTACCCTGGATTTCACCAATACGGCCTTCGATCATACCTTGGCGCTCTTTTGCGGCGTCGTATTCGGCATTTTCACTGATGTCACCCTGAGCACGGGCCTCTTCGATAGCTTTAATAATTGTAGGACGTTCTTCGTGAATAAGTTTTTTTAATTCTGCTTCCAGCATCGACTTTCCACGTAAAGTAATTGGTAAAATTTCCTGTGACATAATCAAAACCTTCCTATACCGATGCTCATTAATAAGTCTATACGAAAGCCTATTTTATACCAAATTTTGTCAGTATTAACAAACACATGAGGACAGACCGTAGTGCGTCAATTTAAAATCAAAAAATGAACATCAGCTCACTTGTCAAAGGTGCTAAAAAAATTTGGCTCTCTACCCACATATCTGCTGATGGTGATGGCTTAGGCAGCGAGATGGCACTTTACTTTGCACTCAAAAAAAATGGTTATGATGTTTCTGTCATTCACAATGACCCAATCCCACCCCGTTATGAATTCTTAACTTACGGAGTAGAAATTCTTGCTGCGAACGAATCAACCG
The DNA here is from genome assembly GCA_020696855.1 of Pseudobdellovibrio sp. Classification (GTDB taxonomy): domain Bacteria; phylum Bdellovibrionota; class Bdellovibrionia; order Bdellovibrionales; family Bdellovibrionaceae; genus Pseudobdellovibrio. The sequence goes on along the minus strand of JAJFMT010000003.1, from coordinate 48,070 downwards.
GACAAAAGTTTTCTAAAGATGATGTATGTATTATTTTCGATACGCATGACCCAAAACTTTGCCAGCCCCTTCTTGAACATCTTCTGAAAGCCGATGTGCAGATTGTCTTTATCGACCATCATGTGAGCGATAAGACGAATTTGCCTCGGACGATTTATCTTATAGATGAAAACGCTAGCTGCACGGGCGAACTGGCTCTCGAAATTATTGAATCCATGGAAATTCCATTAGATGTCAATGTGGCCACTTGTCTTTACGCAAGTTTAATTTTTGATACGCAAAATTTTAAAAACATGCGATCCCCGGTCAAGATTTTCGATATGGCTAAAAAACTCGTGCTGGCCGGAGCTGATCATAAAACACTGAACCGGTCCCTTTTTGAAAATTGGACTATTAATAAATTTAATTACCTTTCAAAACTGATTAAAAACGTCACGTACAAAAATAATGATACGGCCATTATCTGCATCAGCAAAAAAGATCTGACGGAATACAATCTCAGTTCTGATGAGGTCAGTGACTTAGTGGATTTATTCATGGGCCTTAAAAATCTGAATGTCTCTATCGTTATCCGTGAAGAAGCCGAGCAATTTTTCAAACTGAGCTTCAGAAGCCGCAAGAATGAGATTCTGTCCTGGGCAAGAGAGTTCGGTGGCGGAGGCCATCTGCATTCCGCTGGCGCTTGGGTCAAGGCAACCGAAGCTCAGATCATCGATAAACTTAATTTTCTGATTCAAAAAAGCAGTTAAGAACTTAAAATACCGATTCTAAAGTTGTATCTTTAAAGTTATAAGGAAAATTCGTTTTTACTTTTTGAGAGTATAGAATTAATTCAGACATCTCTCCCATTACAAGTTTGATCGCCATTGAAGGCACTCTCGGAAGTAAAATCACATCCAGTTTTTTTGCCAGCGCTTTTGAAAAATTTTCGTTTGTTACCGGATGATTGTTGACGGCATTATAGATGCCCCGGATTTGTTCATCTTTAAGCGCCTTCAGTATGACTTCGTGAAGATCAGTAAGACTGATAAAGCTGACCCATTGCTGCCCGCTTCCAACCGGCGAACCCACGTGCGAGCTGAAAATTTTGATCAGAGTTTTCAAAGCGCCGCCGTTAGGACTGAGAACCATTCCGAACCGGAGTATGACAAGCCTCTCGCCACTGAAGGATTGGGCTTCCAGCTCCCACTCTTTACACACGTCAGAAAGAAATCCTGATCCTTTCGGAGAGGATTCCGTCAGCTCTTCGTTACCCCGGTCACCATAAAAGCCGATGGCAGAAGTACTGATCAGCGTCTTTACCGATGCAGGGCAGTTCAGTAGTAAATTTTTTGTTCCGGCAATTCTGGAAGTTTTGATGTTTTGTTTGTGTTGTTTAGTCCAGCGTGAATCGATTGGCTCACCTGCAAGATTAATTATGGAATCAATTTCGAAAAAACTTTCGGCGGACAGAGCTGTCGTGTTCAAATCGCACTCGATGAATTTGACGGACGCAGGAAGTTTGTCTTTTGCAGATTTTTCGTTTCGTGTAACAACGGTCAGTTTATGACCTTCGTTTACCAGCTTTTTTGCCAGCTCTTTACCGATAAATCCGGTGCCACCGGTCATTAATATATTCATAGCCTACCCGCCATTGCAGGCTTTATAATAACTTTTAAAAGAGTTATTGCAAATGGCAGATCCAAAAGAATTAAAAAAATTAAAAACCGGAACGCTTTCAAGAAGCTTTGCGTTGGCAAAGCTCGGTGTAAAGGCCGGCATGCAGTATGCGTCAGCGAAAATTGCAAATTCCTCTATGGATGATTACTTTAACTCGCAAGCCCTTCAAGTAGCCTCAGAGCTTGGAAAGCTGAAAGGCAGTGCGATGAAGGCAGGGCAGATGCTTTCAGTGTACGGCGAACATTTTTTGCCTGCTGAAGCTAACAAAATTCTGAAATCACTTCAGTCAAACTCAGCGACTGTCAGCTGGGAAATCATGTACGAGCAGATTCTGAATCAGCTAGATACCGATGTTCTTGATCAGCTTGAAATAAACCCGGAGCCGATCGGCAGCGCTTCTATGGGCCAGGTTTACCTTGCTGTACGCAAAGACACGAAAGAAAAAATCGCACTGAAAGTGCAATATCCCGGTGTTGACAAAGCCATTGACTCAGATGTTGCCGCTCTCAAACGGATTTTGTCGATTTCAAAAATTTTACCTGAAGGCCTTAAAACCGATGGCCTGTTTAACGAAATAAAATCAATGCTGCAGCAAGAGCTTGATTACGCCACAGAAGCGCGCCTCACAGAGCAATACCGTTCACTGCTGAACGGTGATAGACGTTTCAAAGTGCCGAAGGTCTACCCGCAGTATTCAACCGAAAAAATTCTGGCAACAGAATATATGGAAGGGTTTCGCGCTGATCACGACGTCATTCAGAACCTGTCACAGGACCGAAGAAACCGCTTAGGTACAAATTTCTTAGATCTTTATTTTCTGGAGTTGTTTCGCTGGAATAATATTCAGTCCGACCCTCACCTTGGAAACTATAAAATTCAATTGGGCTCTTCTGCTGCAGATGATGCAATCGTTTTACTGGATTTCGGCGCAACCAAGCAATTTACCCCCGATTTTATTTCTGCTTACAAGAAATTAATGAAGGGCGCCATTACAAGCGACAATGAACTATTTTTCCGTGGTGCGCGTGACCTTGGTTTTTTAAACGACAGTGACAGTGAGGCCTACGTAACGGCGTTTACCAAATTCTGCCATCAAACAGTTGAACCTTTTAAAGAAGTGCAGCCGGAATTTAACTGGAAAGAAAGCGACTTACCGAAACGGGTTATTAAAAACGCGTTTGAGTTCCGCCATTATGATCTTCGTACTCCGCCGCAGGAACTGGTCTTTCTGGACCGCAAGACTGCGGGAGTTTATATGTTTTTAAGCGCTTTGAAGGCGACTTTTCACCCTCGCCCGCTGATTTCACCTTACCTTGATTCAATCTGATACAAGCCTCGCTCAAACCTTAGTCTAGGTTTTCTTAAATTACTCAAAAGCCTGAATATTCCAGCCGTTAAGAGAATTAGAGGTTTGGGAGAAATCATGTCATTTGATTATAATCGTCATAAAGGCCATAGAAACGATGAAAGCTTTTGGACATCCAATTCGGATTTGTTCTTAGGGCTATCCTCAATCTTTTTAATTCTATATGTTGTTGCAAGTTTACGTTCAGGAACTGAAGGCGTAAATGCTGCGACTGAAAATAAAAAACTGCGCGTTCAAGTGCAGGATCTTGAAAATCAATTGAAAACTTACGAATCCGTTAAAGAACAATATATTCAGAATCAGGCTACAAAAGATGAAAAAACTGAATACGTTGAGCTGATGGATAAACTGACGATGTTGCAGGAAGAAGCTAAAAACGAAAAAGATTCTTTAGCGAAACAGGCACAAGAACACGCGAAAAAAGAAATGGCTCTCAATAAGTACCAGCAAATGGTACGAAATATCATCAACGCAAACAATTTTGCAAAAACGAAAATCAGCAACCGTAATGAAGTTATCGTAGAAAAAGAACAAGTGATTGATGAAAAGAATCAAAAGATCACTGTGCTTAATAAAGACATCAACGAAAAAGAAACACAGTTGCGCGCTCAAGAAGGACAAATTGCCCAGATCAATACGCAGTTAAACGACAAGCTGGCTGAACTTAAACGCAGCTACAAAAATGCGAAGATGACTCAAAAGGCTTACCAGGCGCGCATGAAGAAGTTAAGAGAAGAAGCTGAGTCCCGTCTGACACAGATCGAGCAGGAAAAAAACGAAACATACGGTCAGCTGGAAAATGCTAAACTTACACTTCGTCAGGCACAAAGCCAGCTTGAAAATACAAAAGGTCAGTTAGTTCAAACACAAACTGAACTTCAGCAAAAAGGCCAGGAAGTGGCTTCTTTAAATACGAAGCTGAACAACGCCGCTGCTGAAACTCAAGCGAAGATGAATCAACTAAAAGGTCAGTTTGAAGCGCAAAAAGCCGCCGACCGCGCTGCCTTTGAAAATGCTCTCCGCCAGCAGAAGAATTTAACTAAAGCTGAAATCGGCCGCCGCGAAGCCGCTTTTAAAGCCGAAGCGGAAGCTAAAGAAAAACGTTTACAAGGTGAACTTGCAGGTCTTGCCGGTCAGTTAAAAGCGACCGAAGGACAGCTTGCTCAGGCGAAGTCTGAAATCGCTGCCCGTAAGAAAATCGCAAACGAAATCAAAGCAGGATTTGCGAAAATGGGAATTAAAGCGGATATCAACGGTGAAACCGGCGACGTTCTTCTTGATTTCGGTGAATCTTACTTCGAAAGCAACTCGGCTAACTTAACGAGCGATATGCGTTCAGTACTTCAGAAAGCCATGCCGGTTTACTCTAAGTCTTTATTCGGAAACGAAAATGTGGCTGACCAGATTTCCGCAGTTGAGATCATTGGTTTCGCCTCACCTACGTATAAAGGTAAAGTGATCGACCCGAATTCTAACCGCCCGCTTGACCGCGAAGGTTTGAAGTACAACATGGATTTAAGTTATAAGCGCGCCAAATCTATCTTTAATTACATTTTAGATAACGGCGAAATGGATTTTGAATACCGCGATACTCTGGTTCCGAACTTGAAGGTTTCGGGCCGAAGCTTCCTGGATTTAATGAAGCAAGACCGTTCTATTGCTTCTGTAGAAGATTATTGTAAGAAAAATGATTGTAAAAAATCGCAACGAGTTATCATCCGTTTCAGTATGGATAAAAAGAAATAAGGAGAGGTCATGTTAAACGAACAACTCTTACACAACGGGATTAAGTACTTCGTCAACTACCTGCCCCACATGATGGCGGCGGTTTTTGTTGCAGCTGCTTTCTTCAGATGGACTATTTACAACACGGTAAAACGTCATGAATCGTTTGCAAAAGCATTCGAGACGCGTGTTCACAAGTTCATTGATTCGCCGGCCGCAGAGGAAATGCATAATGTTTCTTTCTATGCGCTTTCTAAAAAGCTTTTAGAAAAAACTTATTATGAGTTATTCGCGATTCGCGATGGCAAACATCACGGAAACAGAGACCACATTATGTCTGTGCACGACCGCGTTTATCTTTTTAAACAAGGTTGCGCTTGGCTTGTAAAAGATCTTTTAAAGCACTTAAAACATTTAAAATGGTCAAAAGAAACACCTAAGTTACAACACATCACACGCGCAACCCTTCACCACAATCCTGTGTTCAACAAGGTATTTGGTGTATTTGATATGGGCGCGGCTAATGACCTTATCAATATTTTGCCGGGTCTATTCGTTGTTGCCGGTATCTTAGGTACTTTCTTAGGTATCAAAGGCGGTCTCGTATCTTTAGGCGGAATGGATTTAAGCGATATCGAAGGAAGTAAAGCGATCATGGATGCTTTCTTACACGAAATCGGTTTTGCTATGACGTCTTCAATCATCGGTATTACGTTTTCTCTATCCTTACATGTTTTAAACATGAAGTGGGCTCCTGAGCGCGTATATGTTTCGTTGGTTGACCGCTTTGAAAGCGCTTTAGACTTACTGTGGTACCGTTCTGACAACAATGCTGTACCTAAAGATGATCAACAATTTAATGAAAACCGCGATCCTGTTGAGGCCTTAGCTGAAGAAGCACTTAATCTGGAAATCGCAAAAGCACAAAAATCGGGGCAGCACGCTGCCTAGTTAAAGATTGGAATAAATGGCTAACAATCGGCCTAAGGTCTTCATTCAGGCAAGCTCGCCAAAAGGCGTTCAGACTTATGAGTTTCATAAGTCTGAACTCATTTTTGGAAGAAGCGGTAAAGCGGACCTTTCGGTTGACGAGGGAGGCATCTCCCGTGAGCATTTATCAATCAAAATCGAAAATAACAGAATTTACATTGCTGATTTGAAGTCTTTGAATGGCGCTTACGTTGATGGACGTAAGATCGAACCGCATGAATTTGTTGCGATTGAACCAAACGCACAAATTTCATTCGGTAAATGCCCGATGACTCTCAAAATTTATCTCCCGGAAGGCGTTGCTGCCGCTCCTGCCCCGTCACCCGCTGCATATGCAACACCGGCGGTTAAAGTAAATGAACCTTCATCGGACATTGATGATTTAGAATTTGAAATCGTTGATAACTCAGCCGTTAAAAAAGTGACAAAGCCTATCAATGCTGCCTCTGACCAGAATTACGAAGACGGCAAAAACAGCTCAGATGAACCTATCGAGCTTCAGGCTCACCTTCCAAAAGTAGAAGAACCAGAGAAAACAGAAATCGAACCGCCAAAAGGTTTAAACGAAAAGAAAACTCCCCCGCCTGTGGTAACCGAGCGCCGAAGTGTCCCGCGCCCGGAATCTAAACCCGCTCCGCTGAACATGACAAAAGAGCGTGAAAAGGCTGAGGCCCGCACATCTGAATTGATGGATGCAGCCGCTCCCCGTGACAAACAGGAATTTGAAAAGCTTGTTGACCTGTCTACATTCCCTAAAACGGAACAGGACTTCCGCGTCAGCTTTAAAAACGTAGGACTAGAAGTTCCTAAATACAAAAATCCCGGCGAACATGCCAAAGAGATTATCCGCGATGCGGAAATGCAGAAACAGGCCATTCTAAAGAGCGCCGAAGTTTTCCGGAGTAAAACGGTCAACGACACGCGTATTCAGGCCAAAAAAGCGGCCGAAGAAGCACATGGTGAGTTCAAAAAATTAATCGATGCCCTGCTGGAAAGCACGCGCATGGAACTGAAAAATCTTCGCACCGATACAGAAATCCTTTTAGATGATAAACGTATTCAGGCGAATGAAGAAATTCAGCGGCTTTGGACAGAGTTTGAAGAACAAACCCGCGAAGAACGTGAAAAGCAAAGAGAAATCTTTGAAAAAGATAATAAAATTAAGCTCGACCTGTCGATTGAAAAAGCGCGTTCGGATATGTTTGCCGAGCGCCATAAAATCATTACCGATGCTGAGAACGAAGTCTTACAGAAAAAGCGTACTTACCAGGTTGAATTCGAAAATGAAAAATCAGAGCACTTAAGTAAAATTAAAACTTACACGGAAGAGCTAAATAAAATTCAGTCTTCAATTGACGAAAATAAAAAGCTTTTGAAAGAAGCGAAGACCCAGCGCGATGAATCCGAGCTGGAACTGAGCAAAACCCTCAGCCACTTAAAAGCTGAAAAAGAAAATCTGGCTATCATTAATAACTCTTTTAAAGAGACTGCGGATAGCCACAAAAAGATCGAGGCGGAGCTTGCGAACTTCAATGAGACCAAGCAAAAGGCCTTGGACGAAATCGCAAAAACCGAAGCCGAACTGGCACGTTTAAATGCCAGCTATGCTAACCTTTCCGAAAAGAAAACAAAAATTGAAGAAGAACTTGAACGGCTGAATGAAACGGTCCGGGATGCCAAAACGAAAGCCAAAGCAGAAATCGAGGCTGAGTATACAGCTTTGCGTGACACTGAAAGCCGAAAATTCGAAGACTTCAAAATTAACGAACTAAAAGAGTTAAAAAAGATCCGCGATCAGCACTCGGACTCTATCAAAAACTTCAGCGTCGATTTATCGCAGGAGATTGCGACAAAGCTCGAGCTTCTTGCTTCGCAGTCCGGTTATGCAAAATTTAACTTTGAAAAGCATTTTGAGCTTATTAACTCGGTCATTCAAGTCAAAGCTTCGATCAATACCGGTTCTGAGTCAAAACATGCCCAGCAGCTTGAAGGCTGGAAAGCCCGCAAGCGCAAAGAAAATTTCAGCCTTATGTCTCGCGGTTTCGCCGCAGGTATCGTCGTTTTATTAGCAATTAATTTTGCGTATAAAAAATTGAATGTCGATCCTGTACAGTTGGAATTAGCCCGCATTGCCGCTGAAAATAAAGCGAAGGATAATGAAAACCGCTTCATCCCGGCTAAGACTGACAAGTACTTTGATAACTATGTCGAATCGACTCTTTATACCGAGAGATTCTCAGACACCTATCTTGACCGCAAAAATCAGCAGGAATGGGTTAACTACGCCACTAAATATTTCTTAAGACAGTGGAAGGTTGAGGAAGAAAAGGTAATTCAGGTTATCTCGAACTCAAATGCATTAGTTCAAAACGTGGTGACAGAAATTCCGAATCTGAAGAAGAGCAAGCTTAAAGCAGATTTAGCTAAGCTGAAGGAACTGGAAGAGGAATCAATTAAGAGTCAGGCCGAGATTCTCGGTTCCAACGTCAAATACGAAGCTTACAAAAAGCTGGAAAGAGAATTTTTCTCCAGCAAACTTGAAGGCCGGGCTCCGGCCTCTCAGTAACGTCTAGTCCCCGCGGCGTTTTTTCAGGCGTTTTAAAATTCTCTCTTGTTTTTCGGGCGGTAAGTTTTTGAATTTTTCAAACCTTTGACGAAGCTGCTTTTTCTTTTCCGGCGGCAGGTCCTTGTACTTCTTCCACTTCGCGCGAACCTGCTCTCTTTCTTCAGGCGATAACGAGCGCCAGCGCTTCATATTCTTTTTGATTTTTTCTTTTTGCTCAGGGTTTAAATTTTTGTAACGCGAAAACGCAGCCTTTAATTTTTCTTTTTTTTCAGGAGGCAGGTCCTTGAACTTTTGCCACTTCTCTCTGATCCGGTTTTTTTCTTCATCTGATAGTGAGTTCCAGCGCGCCCTGGCTGCATCCGGAGCACCACCCGCCCCGACTGCATCGGGTGCTGTTACACCGGTTCCGGGCTCTTGAGCTCTAAGGGTTAACGCGAACCCGACAAAAAACATTGATACCAGAAATTGCCGTCTTTGCATTAGTTGCTTCCTCTCTTTGCGCCGTCACCGGAATCCAAGTCACCTAAATTCATCATTTCATCCCAGAAATCGCTTTCTTCCAATTCCTCTAAATTCAGCAAAACATCAAGGTCTTTAAACATCTCTTCATCTGTTGTGGGTTGAGAGCTTGAGTTTGTTAACGTCTTTTTACCGTCACCCATATTATCCTTCCAAGTCCATTTCCGACATGGCAGCAAGTGTCTCAAAGTCTTCAATCACACCAAGCTCATCAACGATCTCCAGAGCTTCTTCCTCTTCAAGAATCTGGTTTACAAAGTCACTTCCTAAGACAGTCATGGCCATAACACCCGCCGCTTCGTTTTCTGACATTTTATTAACACCGGCGCCGAAGTTCAGATAGAGAGCCAGTACAGCTGCTGCTGTTGCCCCCACTGGTAAAAGAAGACTAAGCCATCTGAACTTTTCAGATTTCCGGTCTTCTTTACTTAATCTTTCCATTTCAGCTTTTGTGTTTAAAAGAATTTTTTTATTTAATTCTTCCGGCGCCTTTTCGCTGAAGAAGGAATCGAACTTAGACATTTTTAATTCCCTCAATGTTCTTCTTTAAATTTTCGCGGGCTCTGAAAAGCAGAGCTTTTACCGCTCCTACCGAAGTCCCGATTTTTGCCGCAACTTCGGCCTGTGATAACTCTTCCACGAGGATCATCGACAATACCAGCTTTTGGTTTTCGGGCAATTCCATGAATGCTTTTTGAAGCTGTTCACTCTTTTGCTGTTCCGAAAAAAGGTTTTCGATGCCAGACTGCGGGTCTTCAATTGCGCCCCAGTCTTCTTCACTCAGTTCGACCCACTTTTTGTTTGCGCGAAATTCGTCAATAATCAAATTGCGCAAAATACTCAAAATCCAGGATCTGACAGAGCCGACAGGTTTGAAACTCCCCGCGTTCACAACGACTTTTATCCACGCTTCCTGCACCAAATCTTCAGCTCGTACGCGATCCTTCAGCATTTTGATACTATAGCCGTAGACCAAACCCTGATAACGTGCCATCAACGTGCTAAAAGCTTCAGGGTCCTTTCCTGCTATTTTTTTTAAGAGTTGCAGATCATCATCGTTGGTCATGTTTGCAAATCTTAAAATGGGTTGAACTGAGGTTCAACTTTTAGTTATTAGCAGGTTCAGCCGGTGTTGCCGGAGTTGCAGGTGTGCCTGGTCCATTAGGGGCAGCCGGTTGAGCCGGAGTAGCCGCATTATCGTTACGGTCCTGACCATCGTGCTTTTGCTTATAGATTTTTTTATTTTGACGGTCCTGGGCCTTTTCAATACGCGCTTTTTCTTCAGGACTCAAAACTCCGTCAGCCATTGCTTTTTGCTGCAAATGATCGATGTGCTTTTGGCCTTTACGTAATTTTCTTGCTTCTCGCTTAGTAAGCTCACCTGAGGCGACGCCGGCTTTAATACGGCCTTGTTGACGATGTTCACGGTTTTGGTTGCGGTTCGCTTCAGCTGTTAAGCTGACCATTAAAACAACTACTGACAATGCTAAAATACCCTTCATTCATCCTCCAAGTTATTAGGTTCTGTAGACTAAACGGATGAGCGCTGAAAAGGTTACGCTCGGATTAGAAAATAAATTGTATCAATTTAAACCGCTTAATGGACAACCCGTATACAACTTAAGCTGGACCCGCCGTGGGTTTTTATCCGGATTGAATTTAAACGCCAGCTGCTCTATCAAGTTCACGTTAAACTCCCCTAAAAGGTTCATTTTATCGGTAAAGACCTTGTACTCTTCTGCTTGGCCAGAACCAACCACAAAGGTCTTGCTGCAATTACCCCAATTTTCTTTCTCGAGCAGTTCTTTGCTGCTTTCCAAAAACACAAAATTTTTATTCAAAATGAAAGCTTCGGTTATCCAGCCGGGAGTTTCATTCACCCTGTGTACCGTTTGAATTTCGGGATGCTTATTAAGATAAAGTGACAACTCAATCAGATTTTTCTGAGCAGGGAAATAACTCGCGATGAAAAAAAGGAAAATATTAATGCCGTAAAGAAAACCTAAACGCCATTTGTAACGCTTGTAATGAAGCTGCAAGTAGTCCAAAAACGGATAGAAGATAAGAACCAGAACCGGAATGAGAGAAATAACAAATCGCTCCCATTTGTTGGGAAACAGCGAATGAAGGAAAACAAACAGCCCGACTACAAAATAGAAGCTGCGGTATTTGAGTATCTGGCGTTTTACAAAGGCATCAGGATACCGAGCGATAAAAAATGGAAAAAATGAAATCACAAAAATCAGCGCCGGATAAAACAGCACGCTTTGATTTCCGTATTCAGAACCATGTTCGAAATTGTAAACGGTCAGATTCAGCAGTGAATAATGAAACTTTCCTCTGATGAAGTAATCAGGAATTCCGGAAGCAATAAAGAAAGCCCCACCCAGTAAAGAAACCCAGAGTACGTGCTTCCATTCACGCTTGAGTGCAGGTAAAATTACAAAGGCAAGCGCACAAAACCCAAGCTGTTGCCTCAGCACAAATGCCAAAGACGCGCAAACAGTTGCAAGTAACAACGGTTTCAGCTTCGTGCTATGGTCGTAAATAAATCCGTAAACAGCTGCCAATGCCAGCCATGGAGCTGCAACAGATTCGAACATCGGTCTTGTTACCGCGAATGCTCCTGCAAAATAAAAAGTCATCATCAGGTAAAGCAGCGATCTTTTGCCTTCATCAAGTTTGCTGAACTCTGCAAATAAATAAAAGCTATATCCGAGAACCAAGGTTGAGATTAAACCGATGACAAAAATAACAGCGCGGTACTGCCAATACGGATCAATAACTCCGGCCTTGAGCGCCAGCTGTGCAACCGCATGCATAGGAAGCAATTGAAGCGGAGATTTAACATCGTCAGGCGCAACTAAAGACATAACGGAAGATGTTTGTGCAGGAATGTACCGAGTTATGCCAATCCAGTATTCATCGAGAGCCATAAAGCCATCGTTAAAAACAAAGACTGAAAGATAAACTAAAAATCCAAGTAGTAGAACGTGTTTACTCTTCACGTCTTTTCCGAAAAAAGGCATAAATCAAGTTTACGCGAATGCTAAAATGAAGCAATATCAAAAAATGTACGAAGGTGAACGTTTTAACAGTTACACGCATTTGATCGGCGTTATTCTTGCGTGTGTAGCTGCAAGTCTCTTGCTGGCGATAGCGATAGAAAAAAGTGATGCCATCAGAATTATCGGATTCAGTATTTATGGTGCCATTCAAATCGCGCTTTACTCGGTTTCGACAATTTATCACAGCACCCGCGGTGAAAAGAAAAAATTTTTTCAGCTTCTTGATTATCTTTCCATTTATCTTATGATTGCCGGCAGTTACACCCCATTTACTCTTTTGGTTTTACCGGGTGGCTGGGGTTGGACATTGTTCGGAGCCGTGTGGGCACTCGCACTGATCGGAATCGCACAAGAGTTATGGATCGGTAAACGCACTCGCCGTTATTCCCTGATTATTTACATGATCATGGGTTGGTTGGTTTTAGTGGCCCTAAAGCCTTTGATTAATTCGCTGCCTCTACCGGGATTTATTTGGTTGGTCTCCGGTGGGTTGGCGTACACACTCGGGGTTGGTTTCTTTTTACTTGATGAAAAAATCAAACACTTTCACGGCATATGGCACATATGCGTGATGCTTGGCTCATTCTGCCAGTTTATCTGTCTTTATAAATTTGTCGCGTAGATCATATCGGACGCGACCGAATCAGCAGAGGGTTATTCCAGCCAAACTCTTTGTAATTGCAGGTTGTCGCAACGACCGGCGAAGCTGTGATTGGCAACGCGTTCCTTCGGTGAAGTTTCAAGAAAGCGGCGGATGCCCGGCACATTCACATCGACCATATTTTTGATTGCTGTCTGATCAGGTGAATGACTGAAGCCTAATTCAAACAATAAAGACCAGATACCGTGCTTCCAGTAAGCATAATCTTCAAAAGTACCGTCAGCCGCATAAAGGATATCAGTGTTATTACCTGTTTGATAGTGACTCTCTTGCGTTGCTGCCGCAACTAATGCCTTGTACTGACTATCATAAGGAGTCGAAAGATCACGCGTTGAAATTCCCCAAGGGTAAACCACTGCCGGCCAGTAAGTATGAAGTGTTGCTGAAATTTGAATGTTTCTTGTATCAATAAAGTCAGCAAGAGCTTTTGTTGATTTCAAATTGTAAGTTGAACCTTTTTTACAAGGGCCTGTGTAGTCACGGTTTGGATCGTAAGAGCCGGAAATTCCGTTTTCGTAGCGGCTGTTACGGTTGTAACCCGTAATATTCAGGACCGGAACCACAAACACCGTCTCTCCCGCAACCGGGTTTTTAGCTAAAGCATCAGCCACACCAAGTGCGACTGCAGTTGAACCGTACTCATTACCGTGGTGGGTTGCGACGATCAATGCGTTAACCGGACCGTTCCCGATCTGCAGTGCCTGGATCGGGGTTCCCTGGTCATTCACACCGATAGAAACGAGCTTCGCGTTCGCAGGATTTTGTTGAGCGATTTGCTGTAAGGTTGTGACAACTTTATCGTAATTGCTGGGGTTGGGACCGGCGAACATAAACATAGCTAAAATTGCATCTAACATAACTTCTCTTTCCTGCGACTGGCGGTCTTTACGGCGTTACATAATTAAACGCCACTTTTGGAATTATTCTTCCAAACCAGGCCTAAGGCTAACAACTAAACAATTGGAACTGGACAAAAAACTAGACCCGGCTTTAATAGTCGCAGGGCGCCACAACCGGTTGTGGTTTACAGTTGGCAGTTACAGGGCGTTCGATGATGTCGCCCCAGCTACCGCTGGCATTGCACCGTTTACGAAAGCATTTTTTATCTTCGAGATACCAAGCACATTGATCTTTATGTGCAAATGGATTTTTACAAAGAAAAGAGTCTTCATATTCCTTTTGCTTGCGGATTTTTTCTAAACGCTTGGCTTCACTTTCCTTCTTACGCTGAATTTCTTTCAACCGAACTGCTTCGTCGGCCTTCAGATAAGCGGCTGTATCAAAATCGCTGACTTCAGACAACTGACCTTTCGGAACTTTTCTTCCGCCCAACAAAAAGTCGTACTGAATCCCTGTTTTATCAGCTGAGCGTTCACCCTGGAATCTGGCCTTTTGCCCCTCAACTAATGTCACCTTTTTCTCGTAAGCAAAAAATTCGAGTGGAAGGGAACCCTTAATAACTTTAATCTCCACCCAGGCTTCGTTCATATTGAGCTCAATAAAAAAATCGACAGGTTTGGAAACCTTCAAATCAAAGAAAGCTGATTTTACAGTAATATCAAAACCGGAAACTTTGTCTTTTCCGCGAAAATTTTTTGTATACCGAATTTTACCGTTCAGTAAATAAAGGTCAGCGATGATTTCCCCGTCATTGGCAAAATCCAGCACCTGCAGCTTGGATTTTTCGTAAACAGTCAGGCGGTCAAAGTGATTGACCGACAACTGAAGCTCGTCCCGGCTGGCGGTGACAAGTGCAAATGGCCTTTTTAGCAGACCTTTTTTGGAAAGAACCGCTTGTGCCTTGTTATCAAAAACAACGAGTGGTGAATTTTGCCAACTGATGATTTCCGGGAATCCGTAACTGCAGACTGATGCTAACAGAAGTAAAAGGCCAACGAAGATTTTACTCATTTTTTCCCAGCTTTTTGATTTCATATAGTTTTGCCCACTTCAGAAAAACCGAATAAGAGGCACTTTTTGCGATGACAAAGCCGGGCCACCCGTCCAAAAAACCCAGTTTTAAAAAATAACATTCAAAAAATTTGACCGCAGGTTTCGTAAAAAAATGAAACCATGAAAAACTTTTTCCCTTTGCGGCCATTTCTTTTGCTTGCAAAGTTGAATACCTGTTGTTCGTCGCGACCTGATGATCTATGTTTTTAAAAACGTAATGATTTAAGTCAGATGAAAGCTTTTGGTAAGACGATGCTTCAACTTTTTCGTGGATTTCAGCCGCGTTCCAGTTCGAAAATTTTTTATTAAATAACCTTGCCTGGTGGTCAGGGTACCACCCGCCATGCATAACCCAACGGTTCAGATAGAATGACTTTCTCGGCAACTGGTAGGCCGTTCGGTCATCAAGAGTCATAAATTTTTTTTGTATTTCAGAACGAAGCTCTGCTGACACTTCTTCATCGCTGTCGATCGATAGAATCCAGGAATTTGCGGCCAGGTCGGCTGCCTTTTTCTTTGTTGGACCAAAGCCGAGCCATGGGCCTGAAACAACTTTGGCGCCCCTATTTTCGGCAATGCTTTTTGTGTTATCGGTCGATCCGGAATCATAGACGAAAACTTCGCTGACCCAGCCGTTCACCGACGAGACCGCCCGGCTAATATTTGACTCTTCATTTAGTGCAATTATCACGACGGATAACGGCAATTTTTCAATCTGGTCAGACACAAAAATAATTGTCCCAAGCTTTCATCTTTGTTGTCAAACCAAAGTCAAGATAGGTAACATATTTAGACTATGAACAAAATTGTATCTCATCTTAGAATTGCTCTTCAAATTTTTGTTATCACGACGTTTTTTGCCTCTCCTTCCTTCGCTGCTTTCGGCTTACTTGAAACTGCAGAGATTATTCCTGCCGGTGTTTACAGGGTTGGTGCAGCTCCGCAACTTTATCTTGGCAATGGCGGCGGTGTGGATGGCAGCGCTTTTCTGGATTTAAACGTGGGGCAAAGTCTGAACAGCCGTCTTGAAATCGGCTCAGGTGTTTCGGACTTCTGGGCTTCAGCTTCCGCGAAGTTTGTTCCTTATCCCGACTATCAGAATCAGCCGGCAATGGGCATACGCGGTAAAGTCATTTACATGCGCGAGGCTGACACCAATTTTTATAATACGCAGATCGCTCCCATCTTCAGTAAGAAATATTCAACAGAGCGAGGGGAATTTATTCCTTACGCCGGGCTTCCAATTACATTTATTTATGAGAAAAGCTCGAACAATTTCACCATTTCAAAGCTTTGTTTCGGAAGTGAGTGGGTTTTGAACCCTGCTGCTCACATGGGTGTAGAACTTGCTATGGATTTATATAATGGCGGGTCAACGTACACATACACAGCGTCCACTTTGTCACTGTTTTTTAACTTTCAATTTGATGAAAGAATAGGGTTTAAAAAGTAATATGTTAAATTGGTTATTCGGTTCAGCTTCGAGCGGTGCAGATATCTACGTAGATTTAGGAACAGCAAATACGCTGATTGCGATGAAAAACAAGGGCATCGTTCTCAATGAGCCAAGCCAGGTGATGGTGACGGAAACCAACCTTAAAAAAAGAAAAGTTTTAGGAATAGGCGCTGAAGGTGTCGAAATCGCCAAAAACAATCCCGGCCATATCGTCACAGTAAAACCTGTTCGCGACGGAGTTATCGCCGACTTTGATGCGACAAAAACAATGCTCAGCCATTTCTTAACCAAAGTTCTGAAAAAAAATTCAATCACCAGACCCGGAGTTGTGGTTTCACTTCCTTACGGAGTAACCGAAGTCGAAAAGAAAGCGGTCGTTGAGGCATGCCGTTCTGCCGGGGCAGGCCGCACTTACTTGATCGATGAGCCGATGGCGGCGGCTATCGGCGCTGACCTACCGATCAAAGAAGCTTCGGGGCAAATGATTATTGATATCGGTGGCGGAACTACCGAAATTGCCGTTATCGCATTAGCCGACATCGTTTACTGCGAACCATTGAAGATGGGCGGCCACCGTTTTGATGAAGTTATCATTCGCTACATGAAAGAAGCAAAAAAACTTGTCATCACAGAAGAGACGGCAGAAAAAGTAAAGATAGAGCTGGGAACGGCCCTGCCGAAAAAAAATATCATCTCTTCTGAAGTTGAAGGCCGTGATATTGATACCGGCTTTCCGCGCAAGCAGATGGTTACCTCTGAAGAGATCGGCACTGCCCTTGCCGACTCAATTCAACAGATTGTCCACGGCATTCTCAATGCTCTGGAGCAAACCCCTCCTGAGCTCGTGTCAGACATTATCGGGAATGGCATTGTTTTAGCCGGCGGCGGGGCTTTGATTAAAGAATTAACCTCAAAAATCGAGAGCGAAGTCCGCATCCCTGTTCGCATTGCGCCAAACCCCCTGACTGCTATTGCGGTAGGAGGAGAAAAGGTTCTTTCCGATCCCGGATTACTTGATAAAATTCAGCTGGAAATGTAGAAAAGCCCAAGGAAAGAGGACCCATGAATCTTCACCAAAAACGTCAAATTGTTATGACATGCGCATTACCATATGCCAACGGGCCAATTCATTTGGGTCACATGCTGGAGCATATTGAAGCCGACATCTATTCACGTTTTCAAAAAATGAACGGTCACGAATGTATTTTTATCTGCGCCGACGATACTCACGGCACACCGATCATGATTAAAGCGCGTGAACAGAATATTACGCCCGAGCAGTTGATTGCAAAATCTCATGCGGACCATATTGCTGACTTCAAAGATTTCTCTATCGGATTTGATCACTACGGGTCTACTAACTCTGAAGAAAATAAAAAATTATGCGAACTTTTTTACGAACGCATGTCTAAGAAAGGCAACGTTACAAAAAAAGCCATTGAGCAGCTTTACTGCGATCACGACAAAATGTTTTTGCCTGACCGATTTGTAAAAGGCACGTGCCCCAAATGTTCTTCGAAAGACCAGTACGGCGATTCCTGCGATGTATGCGGAGCCACGTACTCTCCGCAGGATTTAAAAGATCCGGGCTGTTCTATTTGCGGCACCAAGCCGGTGAAGAGAAAGTCCGACCATATTTTCTTCAAGTTAAACGACTACAAAAAATATCTGCAGGAATGGCTTCCGGATCATACGGCACCTGAAGTATCCAAAAAGATGAGCGAATGGTTCAATGAAGACTTGCGTGACTGGGATATTTCACGTGACGAACCTTATTTTGGATTTGCTATACCTGGAGAGCCCGGAAAGTATTTCTACGTTTGGGTTGATGCTCCGATGGGTTATGTTTCTTCATTAGATCAATGGGCAAAAAAGAACGGCCGTAAACTGGAAGATTTTTGGTCTGCAGAAGCGAAGACTGAAATTTATCACTTCATCGGAAAAGACATCGTGTATTTTCATACATTGTTCTGGCCCGCACTTTTACAATCAGCAGATTTCAAGTCTCCTACCCGTGTAAACGTTCACGGTCACGTAATGGTTAACGGCGAAAAAATGAGTAAGTCAAAAGGCACATTCATTTCGACGCGAGTTTATTTGAATCATTTAGACCCGCAATTTTTACGCTATTATTACGCGACTAAGATTAACGGAAGCGTCGACGACATGGATTTAAACCTGGATGATTTTGCATCCCGTGTGAATTCAGATCTAGTCGGTAAAATCGTGAACCTGGCGTCCAGGGGCGCACAGATGCTTTCTAAAAAAATGGACGGCGTTATGTCCACACCGGATGCTGACGGCGTTTCCGTTTTAGAAAAAATCGACTCTCAGGCTGACCAAATTGCGAAGTATTATGATACGCGCGACTTCGCAAAAGCTACCACTTTAGTTCGCGAAATGGCCGAGCTCACAAATAAATATTTCGACGACAAAGCACCATGGAAGACTGTCGATTCAGAACCTGAAAAAACAAAACAGGTTTTAACTACGACATTAAATGCATTCAGAAAACTGGCCATCTTCCTGAAACCTGTGCTTCCAAAAATGGGAGAGCAGGTATTTCAGTTGTTAAACGAAAAAACCGCTTCCGGTTCTTATATGTGGGATGATTACAAAACTTTACTGACAAATCACAAAATTGCCGACTACGTTCATCTGGCCGGCCGTGTTGATGCAGACAAAGTTAAATCCATGATCGAAGAGCAAAAACAGATTTACGCTGCGACTGCAAAACCAAAAGCGGCTCCACCTGCTAACGCTAAAGCTGAAAAGGCTTCTGGCCCGGCTGCCGAAATCGAATTCGAGGATTTTGACAAAGTTGATTTGCGCATCGGTGAAATCGTTGAAGCAGAGGAAATCAAAGAAGCCGACAAACTGCTGCGCTTAAAGGTCAGTTTAGGCGATGGCGTTACCAAGCAAATTATTTCCGGCATCAAGCAGGCTTACAAAGCCGAAACGCTTGTCGGACGAAAAGTTCTGATTTGCGCGAACTTAAAACCGCGCAAAATGAAGTTTGGCATGAGTGAAGGAATGGTTATCGCCGCCGGCGACGGCGGAAGTGACCTGTTTTTACTTTCTCCTGATACCGGGGCAAAAGCCGGAAGCCGGGCCAAATAGATGAGCGAAAAAAATAAGGTTGAAGAAATCTACCGCCTGTTTCAGGGTCTTGAACAAGATTCACAGGATGCTTTGTTTGATAAACAATTGCTGGAAAGATTAATTGATCTCATTGGCGAACTTGAAAATTCCTCAGACCCGATTCTTAAAAAATTATCCAAATACAAATCGCATCTGAATTCAGGAATGACTTTAAGGCATTTTTCAAATATTGCCGTTCCGTTCGAACGCTATCTGAAAAAAGCCATTCAGGACGACGATTTTTTAGTTTCATCAACCGACCGCGACCATCTGGTTACACCAAGAGTTCCATTGCATTTTGTAGTGGACAACATGCGTTCTGCTTTTAATGTCGGTTCAATTTTCAGAACGGCTGACACACTCGGTGCGCAGAAGATCTGGTTAACCGGCTACACACCTACCCCTCATCAGCTACAGGTTGAAAAAGCGGCGCTCGGTGCCGCTTTCATTATGGAATGGGAAACAGTCCCGTTCGACACAGCTATTACTAACTTAAAGAATTCAAATTTTAAGATTGTCGCACTTGAAACATCAGCGAAAGCTCTCGATATTTCAGTGCCGTATGAAGAAAATCAGCCATTAGCCTTTGTTATCGGTAATGAAAGATTCGGTTTAGACGCCGAACAGCTTCAAAAGTGTGATGAGATCAGAAAAATCCCCACATTCGGAATCAAGAACTCACTGAATGCAGCCACTGCAGCGGCTATTGCGGGCTACGAATGGCGCAAGCAATGGCAAGAATACCAGGTAAAGGTTTAATCCGTGAACGCCGGGGAACTTGTTTTAAAACCCATCGGCTATTTTGAAAGTGAACAGGTTGAACCTTACCAGGCCGGACGGCAGCCCGATATTCTCGGGCTGAAGGGCCACATTAAACTTGTAACCGGTCAAAATTACGAACAAGCTTTGCAGGATCTCGTTGGCTGCACACATATCTGGGTGATTTTCGGATTTCATCAGAATTCAAATTGGAAGCCCTTAGTTCAAACGCCACGTTCGAATAAAAAAATCGGAGTCTTTGCGACCCGCGCACCTTATAGGCCTAACCCGATTGGGCTTAGCTTAGTACGGTTAGTTGACATTAAAGATTTGACCATCGAAGTAGGAGAAAACGATATTCTGAACGGCTCCCCTATTTATGATATAAAACCGTTTCACCCCGAACATGATGTAGCCGTTGATGCTGCTATTGAATGGCTTGAAACCTCGTCTCATCAAAAAAATCTTATTCGCATCTCTCCGCCTGCAGAGGCGCAGTTTGAGTTTTTGGAATCAAACGGAGTCGCGATCAGAGCTTTTGCCGTTCGGCAATTGGAATACGATCCGGTTAACTCAGATAAAAAACGTGTCGAAAATAACGGTCATACCTATACGTTGGCTTACCGCACATGGAGAATTGATTTTACATTTTCAGAAAACACAATCGGCATTCTAGGGGTTCGCTCAGGCTACACCTCTGAAGACCTTGATGAAAAATCCCCTGGCTATACTGATACCTACAACGACAAAAGCATTCACCGAAAATTTCTTTCAGAATTTAACTAAAAAAAAGGCCCGGAATTACCGGGCCTTTTTGAGAATTGATTTCTATTAAAAACTAACCTTTAAGTGCAATCAGTTGAGCAATTAACAAGCTCACGACCGACATAACTTTGATAAGGATTGCGATACCAGGACCAGAAGTATCTTTGAATGGATCGCCGACTGTGTCACCGATAACTGCCGCTTTATGAGCGTCAGAACCTTTTTTATGACCAGGTAAACCACCCTTTTCGATAAACTTCTTCGCGTTATCCCATGCACCGCCCGCATTCGCCATGAACAAGCTCATTGCTGCACCTACAGCCATACCGCCTGCTAACAAACCTGCAAGAGCCGCAGGGCCTAATACGAAGCCCACAATAACCGGTGCAACAACTGCAACCATGCCCGGTAAAATCATCTCGTACAGCGCTGCTGACGTCGCGATATCAACGATTTTCGCAGGTTGTGGCTCAGCCTTACCTTGCAATAATCCCGGAATCTCTTTGAACTGACGAGCAATCTCAACCACGATTTTACCTGCTGCTTTACCAACAGAAGTCATCGTTGTTGCGCCAACTAAGAATGGCAAAATTGAACCAAGTAAAATACCGATCAGTACACCTGAAGACGTTAAATCAAGCTGCATTGGAGGAAGTGGCGGGTTAGCCATTGATCTAACGTGATTAACTTCCATATTGAACGCCGAGAAAAGCGCCAACACTGTTAAAATCGCAGAACCGATAGCAAAACCTTTACCGATAGCTGCCGTTGTATTTCCTACTGCATCCAACTCGTCCGTGATTTCACGAACTTTAGGATCAAGACCCGACATTTCAGAGATACCACCCGCGTTGTCAGCAATCGGTCCGTAAGCATCAACAGTCATTACAACTGCAGTTCCTGCCAACATACCGACAGCAGCAATCGCGATACCGTAAAGACCTAACATACGGTCAGCAATGTAAGCTGCGATCACAACCACTAGAATCGGAGCCGCTACTGATTCCATACCCACAGCTAAGCCGCGGATAACGCCGGTGCCTGCACCTGTCTGAGCTGCTTCAGCAACCAAACGAATCGGCTTCATCGCCGTGTAGTACTCAGTAATAAGACCGATCAACGCTCCACCGAAAGCACCTGCTGCTAATGCCCAAGTAACATTCTGAGAGATACCCATAGAAGGCATTAATAGAAAAGAAACAACTGTTAAAATCACCGGCGGCAACATTAACGATGAACGCAGTACTGTTGCAGGCTTAGAGTTTTTAAGCGCACGGGCCGCGAAAATAACAATAATCGAAATCACTAAACCAAGAGTCGATAAAATTAAAGGAAGGCCTACGCCCACAACACGAACTGTGCTTCCCGCTTCCTGGTCCGTTAAAATTCCCATCAGTTTTGCAGGGTCAATTGTCAAAGCAATCGCCATAGCTGCAACGATTGCCGCAACCATCGATTCATAAATGTCCGCACCCATTCCGGCAACGTCACCAACATTATCACCGACGTTATCGGCGATAACACCCGGGTTACGAGGGTCATCTTCAGGAATGTTCTCAATAACTTTACCGGCAATGTCCGCACCTACGTCAGCAGCTTTAGTGTAGATACCGCCACCGATACGCGCGAATAATGCAATCGAAGAAGCCCCCACCGCAAACGAGTGAAGTACAGTTCCAAGATTTTCGCTGTGTTGATAAAAGTAATAAACAAGGCCAAGACCGATTAAACCAAGACCGGCAACTGATAAACCCATCACCGCTCCGCCGTCTAACGCAACTAAGAGAGCGTTTCCTTTAGTTGAAGTTGCAGCAGCCTGAGTCGTTCTAACGTTAGCGTAAGTCGCAGCTTTCATTCCGATGAAACCTGCAAGTAAAGATAAAACCGCTCCTGTGATAAACCAAAGAGCTGCTTCTCTACCTAAAGAGAACATCATCAATCCACCGACAATTACACAGTAAAAAGCCAGAACATAATATTCACGTCTTAAAAACGCCATTGATCCTTCACGAATATAACCGGCAATACGGTTCATTGTTTCGTTTCCAGAAGGTTGCGCCTTTACGCGGAAGTATAACAATGCTGCTACAATCAGGCCCACAACGCCTGCAGCAATTGGAGATACCAGGTAAACTGAATCCATAATTTTGACTCCTTGTTTTAATGAATAAAAATTAGTTTTTTCAGCTATTTAAGTCAATAAAAGGATTTTTAGTGAGTGAAAAGTAAGCATTAACGGCTAAAGACAAAGCCAGACTTAAAAAACACTTAGTGCTGAAAGAAGCTTTGCGACTCTTTTATAACAGAATCTACGGAAACATTATTGATGTCGTGCGGATTTTCCGTGGTGTTTGGAGCATACACCACGCGTGAGTTTTTATGTGCCGGTGCCCAAATCAATGAGTTCTTCTCTTCAGTATCCTCGCGGTACACGGCCACTAAATTCTTTTCAAGAGCCGCCGCCAAATGAACCCAGGCTGTATCCGGGGTAATAATTAAATCCGCCAGGCTCATAAGAGCCAAATTATCTTCAAGCGATGAAAACTCGGGTAATTGCTTCCAGTTTTCCATATTGAGCTCTTTTCGCCAGTCAGTGAGAATACGGTGATCACCTGCATTGGCTGCACTGATAACTACGGTTTGTCCATCATCTACAAGCCTTTTGACTATTTCAAATGTAGTGGTTTTAGAAAAATTTCTTAAGCGTGCTCCTGCAAAGCTGTTTAAGATCACAACTTTTTTTCCTGAAAAAGCCTGATAAGCTTCAGCCGCTTTTTGTAAACTCTCTTTTTTTAACTCAACGACATATTTCAGATCCGCATCCCTTACGTTCATAAGTTCAATCAATTTGCGGTAACGAATTAATACGTGGTGGTTATTTTCGCTGTAATCCGCCGTTTCAGAAAAAACTTGAAATTCGGAATTTAAAAACCCGGTTTTGACTTCGGCTTTTAAACAGCTCAGTAACATGATTACGCGCGGGCTTAAAATGTGTGATGTGTTTACTATATACTTATAAGTGCGTTTTTTTAATAAGCTGTAAACTTTGAAAAGCGCAACGAAACCCTTTTTGCAGGTTACTACTTCATTCACAAACGAAAGACCTTTATAGATTTCGGCAGTCTGTGGTCCTGCAAGAACCGTCAATTTATAATCAGGAAAGGCCTTCTTGACTGCCTTTAAAAAGCCTGTTGAAACAACGGCATCTCCAAGTTTGTCATCAAGCCTGAAAACTAAAATATTTTTTTCGGCTTTACCGGCTGACAGTAGATTTTTACGATGATCAAAAAAAAACTTCGTCAGCTGCAAACGCAACCTTCTGAAGTAGTCAATTCGCCTGTGATTCCATGCCCGAATGGCTTTATCGGTTTCTTTGAAACTCATTATGGGCGGTACGAAATAACTTTTTCTTCGATGAGTTTCTTCTCAAGTACCAGACAAATTGTATGGTAGAGAATTTCGTGAACTTCCTGAATGCGAGCGGTGTTCGGTCCCGGAACAACTAAATTAATGTCGGCCATTTTTTCTTTAACGGCTTTTCCGCCGTCTTTGCCGCTTAGTAAAACTGACTTCGCGCCGATTTTTTTACACATAGAAAAACACTTAAGAATATTCGGCGAATTACCTGAAGTCGTGATCCCGATAAACATATCCTTAGGACCCATTAAGGCTTCAACCTGCCGCGAAAAGATCTCATCATAGCTGAAGTCATTCCCGGCCGCTGTAATGATGGAAGTATCAACTGTCAAAGCAACCGCTTTAATCGGATCGCGGTTTTTACTTAGTTTCACAACAAGCTCGGCTACAAAGTGCTGTGCATCGGCTGCTGAACCGCCATTGCCGGCTACGTACAAACCGCCACCGTTTTTGTAAACTTTAACCATTTCATTGATCATGTTTTCAAAATCATTATGTAACGCAGACGCATCTTGCAAAGCTTTCAGATTCTGAGCAGCTTCGTTGATTTCTTTAAGTAAAATATCTTTCGTCATGTACTCTCCAAAAAACTATTTAATTTTTGCGCGCAGGTAATTCAGTAAATCCTGGCTTAACTC
Organism: Pseudobdellovibrio sp.; assembly: GCA_020696855.1. Taxonomy (GTDB): domain Bacteria; phylum Bdellovibrionota; class Bdellovibrionia; order Bdellovibrionales; family Bdellovibrionaceae; genus Pseudobdellovibrio. The sequence goes on along the minus strand of JAJFMT010000003.1, from coordinate 23,387 downwards.
CGGGTGTTCCAGCGCGATATCAATATTCGCAATTAGAAAACCCAGCTTGTCTCCGGCATCGTAACGGCGCGCTGAAAAGCTGTACGCCATCATTTCTGACTGACGGGCTAATTCGCACATGGCATCACTTAACTGGATCTCTCCATTTTTACCAGGTTTTGTATTTTCCAGATATTTAAATATTTCTGAATTAAACACATATCGCCCTGGGAGCGCCCAGTTCGAAGGAGCTTTATCTGACGATGGTTTTTCAATCACCGACAAAACTTTTTTTCCTTTACTAAGATCTTTGTTATCCGGCCCAACATCGACAATTCCGTATTTATGTGTGTTCTTCGGCTCTACCGGCAATACCCACACGGCGCTGGCCCCGGTGTCGCAACTTTGTTTTCCCAGAAAACTCATAATGTTTTCAGATTCATTTTTTGCAAAAGTAATTTCATCGCCCAGCATAACTGCGAAAGCTTCATCACCGACAACAGGTTTCGAGCAGTATACGGCATGGCCCAAACCTAAAGCTGCCTTTTGACGTATTGAAATAATATTAACTGAAGAGCGGACTCGCCTAATACTTTCCAGAATTTCTTCTTTCCCGTCCTTAACGAGTTTGTCTTCCAGTTCATAGGACACGTCAAAAAAATCTTCGATTGCAGTTTTGCCCCGGCCTTGAATCAACACGATGTCTTCAATCCCCGCTTGCATAGCTTCTTCGATTACATACAATATCGTTGGCTTGTCTACGATCGGCAGCATCTCTTTAGGAATCGTTTTCGTTGCCGGAAAAAACCGTGTGCCTAATCCTGCAGCCGGAATAATTGCTTTTTTAATTTTACTCATTATCCAAATCTTCCCGTAATATAGTTTTCTGTCCGCTGTTCTTTAGGATTTGTAAAGATCTGGTCACTTTCACCGAACTCTATCAAATCGCCAAGGTACATAAACGCCGTGTAATCCGCCGTTCGCGCTGCTTGATGCAAATTATGGGTCACCATTAAAATGGTAACTGATTTCTTAAGTTCGGCCAATAATTCTTCAATATGAGCCGTTGAGATAGGGTCCAAAGCCGAAGTTGGCTCGTCCAGAAGCAATAAATCGGGCTCCGTCGCCAAGGCGCGAGCAATACAAAGACGCTGCTGCTGGCCGCCAGAAAGCGCAGCTGCTGAAGTATGCAAGCGTGAAGAGACTTCATCCCACAACCCTGCTTTTTTCAAAGAATCTTCAACTTTGTCATCAATATAGGAACGTTTTTTAATGCCCCGCACACGAAGACCATAAGCTATATTTTCAAAAATACTTTTAGGAAACGGATTTGGTTTCTGAAAAACCATTCCGACTTTCATTCGGACTTCAATTGGGTCAACCGTGCTTGATAAAATATTAACAGATTCAGGATATAATTTTATTTCGCCTTCATATTTAACTTGGCCATAAAGGTCATGCATACGGTTAAAACAACGCAGCAGAGTTGATTTTCCGCAACCGGAAGGGCCGATCAAAGCAGTAACGGTATTTTGGTAAATTGGCAAATTGATAGACCTGATCACTTTAACCGCCGGCGAATATCCGAAACTCAAGTTCAGTACTTCTGCTTTTTTTGATTTTTCTACCATTTGTATTTCCTTCGGAAGCGGTAACGAATGTAAATTGCCGTGGCATTTAATAATAAAGTCATAGTTAACAGCACTAATCCCGCTGCAGCGGCATTAATGTGAAACTCTTCCTGGGGCCGGGATACCCAGTTAAACATTTGAATTGGCATAACTGTGTACGGGTCCATAAGCCATTGAAACGAAACAAACGGCGGCTCAGCCATAACAGGCGGAGTCGGCAAAAATGCGATAAAGGTTAGAGCACCTACGGTTAAAAGCGGCGCCGTCTCACCGATCGCGCGCGAAAGCGCAATCACAACTCCGGTCAGAATCCCGCCCGAAGAATAAGGCAAAATATGATTCCAAACCGTTTGCCATTTTGTAGAGCCTAATGCGTAAGAGGCTTCTCTAATATGAGAGGGAATAGTACGAATCGCTTCCCGGGTCGTCACAATAATGATCGGGAGAATAAGAAGCCCAAGTGTTAAACCTGCGGTGATGATCGATTGCCCCAGCTGAAAATGATACACAAAAATTCCTAAGGCCATCAGCCCGTAAGTGATGGAAGGAATACCGGCCAAATTCAGAATATTTATTTCAATAATTTTCGTGAGCCAGTTTTTTCTGGCGTACTCTTCTAGATAAATTCCTGTCGCTACTCCGAGGGGTATCGCTAGCGCCGCCGTTACGAATACGACGGTTAAGCTTCCCACCCAGGCAGAAAAAATCCCGGCCTTTTCCGGAAACCGCGATGCAAACGATGTGAAAAACGCCGGCGATATCCGGGGCCATCCGGTCATCGCCATGTCGATTATCAAACTGAGTAATGTAACGAGAGCAAATAAAAGTGAGCCAAGCCCTACAACCCAAAAAACGGAATCCTGTCTTTTTAAGCGCTCAACTTGCTTTTGCATTACTTAGCCTTTTTTTCTACGCGCGAACGAATGCGCTGACCGATCAAATTAAAAACTAAGGTAAATAAAAGCAGGACTGAACCCGCCACGTAGATCGTCTTATACCCGATTGAGCCCTGTGGTAAATCGCCCATGCTGACCTGAACAATGTAAGCGGTTAAGGTTTCAGTTGATTCAAGCGGGTTGAAACTGAGCCGCGGTTGAAGCCCTGCTGCAATCGCCACAACCATCGTTTCCCCCAGCGCGCGGGAAATTCCCAGAACATATGCGGATGCAATTCCCGAGAACGCCGAAGGCACAATAACTTTAAATGAAGTCTGAAAATTAGAGGCGCCCAGAGCCAGACTTCCCTCTCGCAAATAGACAGGAACGGCACGCATAGCATCTTCTGTTAAACTGCTGACGTAAGGAATAATCATCACTCCCATCACAAGCCCTGCACTCAAAGCATTGAAGCTGGCCAGATCAGGAATTATTTTTTGTAATAGCGGCGTTACGAACAACAAGGCAAAATAACCGTAAACCACTGTCGGAACCGCCGCCAGAAGCTCAAGTACGGGTTTTAAAATTTCTCTTACATTGGCTGAGCAGTATTCACTCAAAAAAACAGCAGTGATAGTTCCTAATGGAATAGCGACTGTCAGAGCGATAAATGTAGTTAATAAAGTACCGGAAACCAAAGTCATGATCCCGTATTTCGGGTCTTCAAATAGCGGCGTCCATTCTGTATCAAACAGAAATTGCCCAAAGCTGACTTCCTGAAAAAACGGCAAAGCTTCTTTTAAAAGTGTCCAGACAACACCAAAGGTAATGAGAACGGAACTCGCGGCACAGCAGAAAAGAATAGACTTAATCAGTAATTCTTTAACTTCCCGTGCGCGCCGCTTAAAACTCTTAGGATCTGAAAACCCTTCTTTCATTCCTATTTACGTCCGTAGTCATCTTGATAACGGGTAATATCGTCTTCACCGAAGTAGCTGCCGACCTGAACTTCAATAAACTCAAGAACAGAACTTCCACGATTATGAACACGGTGTTTTGCTTTTGTGGGAATGAAAATATTCTCACCCTGCTTCAGCACGTGCTCTTTATCGTTTAACGTGACGACGGCTTCACCGCGTACAATCACCCAGTGCTCAGCCCGTTTTTCGTGAGATTGATATGACAGCTTCTGCCCCGGCTCAACACGGATAATTTTAGATTTAAAATAACTTTCATCGCGCAAAACTTCAAAGCGGCCCCATGGTCGGTTTTCAAAGATGTGCTCTTTAGTAATTTTATCATCGGTGACCTTTAAAGCTTCAACGAGATCTTTTACTTTTTGCGATTCGTTCTTTTTACAAACAAGTAAGGCGTCGGCCGTATCCACAACGATTAAGTCATCACAGCCGATGAAGCTGTAGTTTTTTTGTTGTTTTGAAAATACTGCGTTACCTTTTGCCGACAATTGCACCGGTTTCTTTTTTAATGACTGCGGTTCAAAGGGCGCGCTTTCAGTCACTTCGACCAGCGCATCCCATGAGCCCACATCACTCCACCCGATATCACAAGGAACGCAGCGAAGCTGTTCAGAGCCCAGTTTTTCAACGATGGCATAATCAATCGAAATATTTTTTAAACGCGAATACACTTCCGGCAAATTACTTAAGTCCTGATTCAATTGATCTAATTGATTCCAGATTTCAGGCTCGAATTTTTTGAATAGTTCGATCATGACACCGGCTTTAAAAACAAAAATTCCGGCGTTCCAGAAATAATGCCCGTCAGCGACGAAAGCTTTTGCCTTTTCTTCAGTTGGTTTTTCGTGAAATTTTAAAACTTCAGTCGCGCGTTCCGTATTCAGTGCGCGCTCTTTTACCTGAACATAGCCAAGACCGGTTTCTGGTCCGCGCGGCAGAATACCTAAAGTAACAACGAAGTTCTGCTCTGCAGAGCTGACGGCCGCTTTAAGTGCGGACTCGAACTCATCTTTTTTTGAAATTAAACTGTCTGATGGGAACACGCCTACCACTTCATTACTTCGGCCCGTTAAAGACAGATATTTACAAACGAGGCCGATCGCCGCTGCCGTATTTTTACCTTCCGGTTCATAAATTACTTTTTCAACCTGAAGTTTATTCTGAATAATGTCTTTTTCAGTTAAATTCTTTAATTTTTCTGTAGTGATAATCAGGCTTTTCCCGAACTTCTGAAGCCGTTCGATCGCCAGTGTTTGTAATGGTTTTTCCAGTAGTTCAGCGAACTGTTTTGGGTAATTAACCCGTGATAACGGCCATAACCGGGTGCCGCTTCCGCCACTCATAATAACAGGTATTAATTTCATGCCCCGATCTTGCCTTTTTTTGAGAGATAGCTCAACAGTTTTGGCTTCAAGATTGCTTTAAGATTTCATCAAGATTTTTGCGCGGAAATGCAGAGCCAACCCGGCACCGAAAACCGCTCTCAAGTCGTATTAAATTGAATTTTGCATTAGTTTTATACAAAAAGGGAGAACGATCATGATCAAACAGGCACTACTTATGAGCGCATTACTTTTAGCCACCGCTGAAATTTATGCACAAAACGTAACGATCCGTGGAGTCCGTTTAACGGGTTCAGGTTGTACTGAATCTACAGCTAACGCTTCGGTAACTCCGGACGGACAAACATTGGCTGTTCTATTCGATAACTACATGGCTGATATCGGTGTTGGGTCTGCTAACCCGCAAGCCGCGCAGTTAAAGAAAACTTGCCGCGTGTTGATTGATGTAGATGTCCCGGCAGGCATGCAGTACGCGATCGTCAGAACTGAATACCGTGGCTTTGCCGCTTTACCGGCTTCGGCATACGGCTATCACCGCTTTTCACAAATTATTCCCGGAGTAGCAATGCCGCCGTCAATGCGTGAAGCTCAGTTACGCGGCCCCGTTGCCGGCAACTACGAAGTGGCAGTTGATCAAAAGCCGGGCCGCGAAGTTTATTCAACTTGCAGTAAGCCACAACAGACAATCGAATTGGCAACTGAGTTGATGGTAGCATACTTACCGAATACAAAAGACCGCTCAATGGCCGCCATCAACTTAGATTCAGTTGATACCGGTGTTGAATCTCGTTTCAGACTTCGCTGGAGACCTTGTAAATAATATTTCGGGGCTTTAAAAGCCTCAGACATGCGTTTTGGCATGCTTTGCAAATGCAAAGTTTGCCAAAGCCGAACTCGTTTTTAAAGCCCCGAAAAATAAAATGGGTGCAACTTAAATTACCGGCCTTTGCCGAATAAAACGACCTGAACGGTCTTCACCAAAATCTCTAAATCCAGAAGCAAAGAATAGTTTTTGATATAGTACAAATCGTACTGAAGCTTTTCTTTCGCGTCTTCCACGCTGGCGCCGTAAGGATATCGTACTTGCGCCCAGCCCGTCAGGCCAGGCCGTACAGAGTGCCGAAGGTCGTAAAACGGGATCTGCTCAGCCAAGGACACATTGAACTCTGGGCGCTCCGGCCGAGGCCCTATGAAGCTCATATCGCCTTTTAAGACGTTTAATAACTGCGGAAGTTCATCGATTCTTGTTAGCCGAATAAATTTGCCGACTTTAGTAATACGCGGGTCATTTTCCTGCGCCCAAACGGCGCCGTTCACTTCCGCATCCGTTCTCATCGAGCGAAGTTTGTAAATTTTAAAAATCTCGCCCTGTTTTCCGGTACGGTTTTGCGAATAGAACATCGGCCCAGGAGACTCAAACTTATGAAGCCAGCCGAAGATAAAAATAACCGGCCAGGTCACCAAAGCAAGTAAAAAGGAAAGCAGAATATCCGAAACTCTCTTCACACGCTGTAGGAACATACGCGATGTCAGCTCAAAGCCGGTTTCAAAAATCAGGTCTTTTAAATTTACCAGATCAATCGGAATTTTTCGTAAAACCTGCTCGTAAAATTGGGTAATGGTCAGAATCGAAAAGCCGTGCATCTTTTTTTGCATTAACACCTGCAGCTCTTCGTCACTTAAAGACTGGTCCTGCACGACATATATGTACGGGCCCGGCGCGATCTTTTGCAAAATGTGAACGCTCAAAAGATACTCGAAAGATCCGGTAAATAAATTACGAAGATCCTTTTTAATCATTTTCTCTGAGTCCGGGTCGCAAAAAATGCGGTAGTTACTGTTGAAATAAAGCGATTCAAATAATAACAAGCGCCAGAAAACGGCAAAGAAGCAGGTTACGGCTAGTGCCAGCGGTAAAACCTGCGGCGAGAACAAGCCCGTACGTTCTTTTGAAAAGATATAGTTAAAAAGCTGAATAACTGCGAGGTCCGCCAAAAAGCGAAGAACACTCATTGTCAGCATGTTCATTCTTTGGTGTTTAAAAACCGAAGTCGAAAAACCGAGAATAAACGCAATCACCAAATCACAGCTGATAATGAAATAAAAAGCGACGGAACTGAATAGGGCCAGCGGGCTTTTTAATAACGGGTTAAACCAGTAAGAAAATAAAACGAGACAAAGCGCTAAGATAATCGAGTCGAATAAAATACGTCTGATGCCGGCTATTCTACTTCCGTTCGATTCCATTTTTAATCCACTCGTAAGTTGATTTGCATATCACCGAAATATCGTTGTATTTCGGTCGCCAGCTGCTTTCCTTAAAAATCAGTTCATTGTTAGCCACGACTTGCGCAGGGTCACCCTGGCGCGGCGGCTCTAAGCGAATATCAAATTTCAAGCCGTTCGCGGCTTCAAATGCTTTAATCACTTCCATAACAGAATAGCCCTGCCCGTAACCGCAGTTCCACACCCCTGAGTTACCATTGCTTTCTAAGCACTTAAAGGCCTCAGTATGCGCCTCTGCCAAATCCACAACATGAATAAAGTCGCGAATTGTTGTTCCGTCTTTGGTGGCGTAATCAGTTCCGAAGACTTTTACTACACGGTCACCTACAGAGCTTCGGCACAGATTTAGAATCAATTGGCCTGAATTTAAATTGCGTGGACCGTTACTGCCGTCAAGCTCTGCACCAGCAACGTTAAAGTAACGTAAAATTCTGTATTTAAAATCTTTTTGAATAGACGCCTGATTTACAACAAGCGCTTCGGCCATTTGTTTTGTTAAGCCGTACGGATTTTGCGGACACAAGCTGTCGGTTTCTTTAACCAATGCTGACTGAACGTTTCCGTAGACCGCTGCTGTAGAAGAAAAAATAAAGCGGTTAACACCGAACTCTTCGCAAAGCTTTAACAAATTCTTTGTACCGACAACGTTGGTGTCAAAGTACTCGAAATGTTTAGGAAACGATTCCGGAACACTGAGTTTAGCCGCAAAATGAAAAACGGCGCTGAACTTGTTTTGACTGAAAACTTTTTTGAGATCCGCAAAGTTCAGGATATCAACCTGATGAAACTCAATCTGCTGAGACAAAGACGCTCTTGTTCCCGTAGAAAGATCGTCGACTACGACGACCTTGTAATTCTTTTTTAATAATTGCTGAACGGTATGCGAACCGATGTAACCCGCACCGCCAACAACAAGAACATTTTGCATCTTATTTTTATACCCTCTGAAAATCTTGATTACAAGACTTGATTAAAACTGAATCAACGGCGCAGTGATGCCTATTTTTTAAATTATTTCCGTAATTCATCTTGCTGAATCTTTCATTTCGGGAATAAATAGGGAATGCAAAATGAACCTCTCGTCAGTGTTATCACGCCGGCTTACAATGCCGAAAGATACATTGAAGACACAATTAAAAGCGTCATAAATCAGCAGTATCAGAACTGGGAACACCTCATTGTGTTAGACTGCAACTCTAAAGACTCAACAGGTGAAATCGTTAAACGCTTTTCAGAAAAAGATCCGCGCGTGAAGCTGATCACCTCTCCCCTGGCGAAGGGAGCCGCAAACAACCGAAACGTGGCTTTAGAAATCGCTCGCGGCGACTACATCGCATGCTTGGATGCCGATGATCTTTGGACTCCCGACAAACTTCAGAAACAGATCACGTTCATGGCTCAAAATAACTACGGTTTTTCATTCACGGGATTCAGAAGAATCAGCCAGGACAATTCGGTTCAGGGTTATGTTCACCAGATGCCGGAAAAGGTCAGCTATAACGATCTGTTAAAAAACAACTGCATCGCTTGTTTAACGGCGGTGTTCAGAAAAGATCTTTACGGCGATATTCGTTTTCAGGAACATGGCTGGGAAGATATGTCTTTTTGGCTGCAGATTTTGAAACGAACACCCTATGCCTACAGCGTGAATGAGCCACTGGCTCTTTACAGAATCGTGAAAGGTTCGCGATCAAACAATAAAATCTTCGCAGCTAAACTGCGCTGGAATACATATAGACTGGTAGAGAAAATGTCGCTGGCAAAATCCTGCTATCTATTCAGCATTTACGCTCTCACAGCGGTTTTTAAGTGGAAGAAATTTTAGCCCTGAATAATCATCCTCAGAGGTTGACTCTCAGCCAAAATTTACCGATTATAGCGGATTCAAAAGGAAAAATTTATGGTTCAAGTGAGCGTTAAAGGTAAATATCAGGCCCCAAAAGTCGTTTCTGAAATCGGTTGCAATCACAAAGGTGACTTTAATATTGCAAAAGAACTGTTAAAATTATCTAAAGACGCCGGTGTTTACGCAGCTAAGTTTCAAAAAAGACACAATAAAGAGCTGTTGACCCCTGAACAGTATAACGCGCCACACCCTAATCCGGCAAACTCCTACGGGAAAACCTATGGTGAGCACCGTGAATTTCTGGAGTTTAACTTAGACCAACACTCTGAATTAAAAAAATATTCTGAAAGCATCGGCCTTGTTTATTCCACATCCGTTTGGGACACCACTTCTGCTAAAGAGATCATTCAGTTAAATCCTGAATTCATCAAAGTTCCATCGGCGTGCAACACTCACATGGATATGCTGGGCGTTTTACGTGATGAGTACAAAGGCGAGGTTCATATCTCTACGGGTATGACAACTGTTGCTGAACAGGAAAAATTCGTAAAATTCTTTGAAGAAAAGGGCCAGGCAAATCGCTTAGTCGTGTACTCATGTACTTCAGGCTACCCGGTTCCATTTGAAAACGTCTGCATGCTTGAACTTTTAAAAATGCAGGACCGCTTTCAAGGCCGCGTAAAAGAATTCGCTTTCTCTGGTCACCACTTGGGAATCGCAATTGACGTTGCCGCTTATACTTTAGGTGCAGTTTGGGTTGAAAGGCATTTCACGAAAGACCGTACTTGGAAGGGCACTGACCACGCAGCCTCTCTTGAATATGCTGGCTTACAAAAATTAGCACGTGACTTGAATTCGACTTATCAGGCTTTGACATACAAAGAGACTGAAATTCTTCCGATCGAACAAGTTCAGCGCGATAAACTGAAATACAGAGACAGATAATCGTGGCTAACGTCGCTTTCATCCCGGTTCGCGGCGGAAGTCAGTCAATCCCGCTAAAAAACATCAAAGAGATCAACGGCCAGCCTCTCATTTACTGGACGCTGATCTCTCTTGAAAATGCAAAATCAATCGATCAAGTGGTCGTAGCGACAGACTCTACTGCGATTAAAAACTGCGTTCAAAATTTCAAATTTAAAAAAGTAGTTATTTACGACCGCGATCCGGCTAATGCTCAGAACACTTCTTCTACTGAAAGTGTCATGCTGGAATACATTTCAAAATCAAAACTTAAAGGCACTGACAATTTCGTATTAGTTCAGGCGACAAATCCATTTACAACGTCTGAAGATTTCGATTCGGCTTTAGCGCAGTTCAAAAAAGCGCGGCTTGCAAAATCGTTATTAAGTGTTGTCAGAACAAAAAGATTTTTTTGGACAACAAAAAATAAGCCGATGAATTACAATCCTATGAAGCGCCCGCGCCGTCAGGATTACGAAGGCTTACTGATGGAAAACGGCGCTTTTTACATTTCTGCAGTTAAAGATATTACGAAATCAGGCAACCGCCTTTCAAAACCGGTTATGACTTATGAAATGCCCGAGTATTCCGGCTTTGAAATTGATGAGCCGGATGACTGGACGATTGTAGAAAAGTTTCTAAAAAAATACCGCGGAAATTTGAAAAACAAAAACTACAGCGACATCAAGTTGTTACTGAGTGACGTTGACGGTGTTCTGACCGACGCCGGAATGTACTATTCTGAAAATGGCGACGAACTTAAAAAATTCAACACCTACGACGGCATGGGTTTTCAGTTGATTCAAAAACTGGGAATCAAAGTCGGCATTCTCACGAAAGAAGACCGCCAGTTGAACCGCGCCCGCGCTAAAAAACTGAAGCTTGATTTCGATTTTCACGGTGTACACGAAAAGCTTTCTCGTTTGGATGAGCTTCTTAAAGAATTAAAATTAAACTAAAAATGTTCATGTTTTGAATAAAGCCGGCGGCGAAGGTGCGATTCGCGAAGTGTACAACCTGATTTCGAAATAATTTTTTAGCTCTGCTGATATTCGGAAATCTGCTTTAGCGTCACGTCTTTAACAGATGAAAGATCTATTAATCGCTGCTCATTCCACTCGACAGTCTTCTGCAGTGCCAGATTCAGATTCCAGCGGGGCTGCCATTCGCAGTGATCTTCTTTTGAAGGGCCGAAGTTAAAACCTTCCGCATATTTCTCACCGCCGTTGTAAAGCATTTCGGCTAAATGCAGATAGCCACCTACCGGCTCTAAAACATGTTGCCAAGGTCTGACAGATTTAGGGCTTCGTATCACCAGCGTTTCGTTTTTAATTACCGAACGAATGATATCCGGCACCAATCGGTCATCTGCCCAGTCCCCGCCGCCGATGACGTTTCCGGCGCGGCCGCTGGCCAGCAACAGACCTTCTTTTTTGAAAAACGACTGCCTGTACGCGTGGGTCACAAGCTCAGCGCAGCCTTTACTGTTGCTGTATGGGTCATTGCCACCCATCGCTTCGTGCTCTTTATAGCCTTCTTCGCGCTCTAAATTTTCATAGCATTTATCACTGGTCACATTCAAAACGGCCTTTACAGACTCGGCTTTTCTGGCGGCTTCAAACAGATGAACTGTGCCCATAACATTTGTCATGTAAGTTTCTACGGGCTCTGCGTAAGAATAGCGAACAAGGGGCTGCGCTGCCATATGAATAATAATCTCGGGCTGCGCTTCTTTTACTTCTCTTTTTAAATTCTCTAAATCGCGGATGTCCGCGAAAATTGAATTCATGTCTTTACTGATTTTTAACTCTTCAAATAAACTAGGAGTACTTGGCAGCCCCAGTGAATAACCGGTCAGGTTTGCTCCTGCCTTTAAAAGCCAAAGACTCATCCACGAACCTTTAAAGCCCGTGTGTCCCGTTAGAAAAACTTTTTTATTTTTCCAGAAACTTTCTACCATATCTTCCAAGGAGCCTGACCGCTTGACCAAAGCTGTTCCAGATAATTTTTATCACGTAAAGTGTCCATTGGCTGCCAAAAGCCTTTGTGATGGAAGGCATGCAACTGGCGTTTTTCAGCGAGCTGCTCCAACGGTTCTTTTTCGAAAACAGTTTCATCACCTGAAATCAAATCAAGAACTTTAGGACTTAAAACAAAAAATCCCCCGTTGATCCAATTGCCATCACCCTTTGGCTTTTCCTTAAAACTTTTAATCAGTGAGCTTTCCATGTTGAGGGCGCCAAACCGGCCAGGAGACTGGGCCGCTGTTAAAGTCGCAAGGCCGCCGTGAGATTTATGGAACTTTAAAAGTTCTGTAATGTTAATGTCGGCTAACCCGTCACCGTAGGTCATACAGAAGTCTTCATCACCGATATATTTTTTAACTCTTTTAATACGGCCACCGGTCATCGTGGTTTCGCCCGTATCTACTAAGGTTACCTTCCAGGATTCAGATTCGCTGTGATGCACTTCCATTTTGTTGTTTTTAAGATCGAAGGTGACATCTGACATATGAAGAAAGTAGTTCGCAAAATACTCTTTAATAACGTAACTCTTGTAACCGCTGCACACGATAAAATCGTTCAGGCCGAACTGAGAATAGATTTTCATAATATGCCAAAGAATCGGCCGTCCCCCGATTTCGATCATCGGTTTCGGTCTTAAGTGACTCTCTTCACTGATGCGGGTGCCTAACCCACCGGCCAATAATATGACTTTCATAATTCTCCCGAGTTGGTTTTATTATAGCTAAAACAGCCAAGTAAACAATGACTTTAGCCTTTGCTATCAATAGGATTAATTATGCCTTTCTACGATGTGGCCCTTGTGGGCGGCGGCGGCTTTGTTGCCGGCCACTTATTAGAATCTTTTAAACTAAATGGCCAACGCTGTTTGGTGCTAAGCCGCATACGCCCATCTTCAGTACTGCCCGAAAACTTTATACAATTAGATCTGGCTCAGCAAACGTTAGCGGAAGCACTTACTCAGCATCCTGATGTCCGGTTTAAAACACTGATCTTTAACTCGGCTATCAAGGCACGTTATGAGAAAAGCACACCTGAATGGCATCAACAGGGGCTGATCACCGCACCCGAATTTATGGGCCTCCCCTCATTTGAACGCCTGATAACCATTGGCAGCTCTGAAGAATACGGTCCTTATGCGGACGCTTCAGAAATTACGGAAGATGCCCCGGCTAAAACAGCTTCATCCTACGGATACTGGAAGCTAAAGCTTTTAGAAAACGGACGCAGATGGGCGAACAACACAGGTGGCCAGCACATTCACCTCAGACCATTTAATATTATTGGACCTGGAGCCGATCCCAAAATGCTGGCGGGTGCCGTGATCCGCGCGTTGTTAGAAAATAAAGAATTTAAAATGACTGCGGGCGACCAATACCGAAGCTTTACATCTGTTTCTACGCTTGTAAATACCGTACAGGCTTTACTTACGGCCGCCTTTTTACTACAGAAAAAAATCAATTCAGGTCAGGTTGTGTTCGGAGCAGTTCCGTATCGGGACGATGAAGTCTGGCACCAGAACCCAAGCCTCAACAAACTAAAACAATTGCTGGGCGACAACTACTATGCGCCTATCGAAAAAACCTTAGACGAAATGATTGCGTCTATTCGCTCCGGCGCGCAGCCGTCATAAGAATTGAAGATTTAGAGTCATCTACAATTCCCAGATCAAGTTTAAAAAACTTTTCAAGTGCCGTTTGCCACTGCAATAAATTGACGTCTCTTCTGTTGTAAGGTTTGCCGTTATCATCGGTATCGAGAGCAGAAATAGTTACCGATTCATTCCATGGCCAATTCATCGTTTCAACAAATGACGCCTTTTCAACCAAGGCCGGACCACCTGGCGCGCTCAGTAAAAGCTGCTGACCTTTTTTAACCGGAAGCGACAACGTCGTTTCTTCATTGGGCTTTATTTCAATCAATTTTCGGTCAACCACATTAGAGCCTTCACCCAAAATTAACGTAACAGTTGATGGCTCTTCGGAAGCTTTTAATTTCAAGATCAAGTTCTTTGCTTCTGTAATTTCAAAATTAAAAAGGAATTTTCTCCGCGGGTGAATCAAAGGAACGCCAAAGGCATTAAATATCGGATTAAAAGAAACAAAATGGCTTAAATCTTTTTTACTGTCTGCAATCCGGTCGTATTCAACGTTAGGAAGTGACCATAAGTAAGGAACAAGGGCTCCGCACTTCAGTGAACCATAAAGTGAGTAAACCCACATCGGTGTCTGGTCTAAATAAATAACAGTTCCGCAATTTCCGTCTTTATCGAACAGCTTCTGCACCTGCTTTGGATCATACAAATTATCTTTTGCCGTGAAGAAATGCTGTGAAGGTGGAATCGTAAACACTTCGTTTGGACTTAAATAGCGTGTGCCAAGTGCGAATACAAATAGGATAATTAAAACGCCTGCCGCAATTCTTTCTTTAGAGCTGTAACGTACAAGGCTCACGATAATCACACCAAAAGCTCCGCACAGATACACAAAAAATGGAATCATGACCCGGCCGCTGAGCTCTCCCGGATAGTTTCTGAACATATGAAAAATTGAAATTGCAGTATAAAAAAATAAAAGCAAACCGATCAGGTTTCGCTTATTGGATCTTCCGGCAAGGTAAATCAATGCCAAGAACAGGAATACACTCACAAAACCGGCAACATGCTGGTTATTAGTTGGTATGAAAAAGAACCACGAATAAACAGTTAACAACGCTTTTATATTATTGACGAAGTGGGTGAGAATTTCATGACGGTCGGCAAATGGAAACGCAGCAAGTTTAAACTGCGGTTGCTCTACCGTCCCGATTAAAATGACTCCCAGGAAACAAAGAATAGCTAACGCAAAGAATCCTCTTGTGCGATTGTCGCGAACGAGTCCTTCGAAGAAGTAAACCCCTGCGAGGATCAGCCACCCAACCGCATAAACTTTGCCGATCGGATGATAAAGTGCGGTTAATACAATGATGGGCCCAAGTAGTTTTAAAAAAACTTCTGGCCTTCTTACGAACAGTGCCAGTACCCAGAACATGACCCCTGATACAAAAAAAGACGGAGTTATCACGCCAAAGCTGAGCCATCCCCACTTACAAAGACTCATAAAAGCAAAGGCAATGGCTGCCGGCAGGTAGCCGAACAACGAAACAAGAAAAACAAGCGCGCCCAAACATGCAATAATATAGCCCGTAATAGAAACAGCCTGATAAGCCTGCTCCCAGTTTGAAAGATTAAAAATTTTCTTATACCCGATCATGACAACGGTATATAGCGGCGTATAAATATCAAAGAGGCAATGCTGTTCTCTCCACCGTTGCAAGTTACGGGAATAATCCAAGTTCACGTAATCAAGCTTGGTGTGCACTTTTGTGTCTTCTATAAAGCGGCACTTCGCATCCGCACAATCGAGAAGCTGCGAATTTTTTAAGATCCAGGCGTAATGGTCATCAGTCGAAATTTTATTCCATGTTTCACCGAAGCCATCGAACATGAAGTGTCCGCTGACGAAAATAAACAGAGCGAAGCTCAGCGCTAAAAAGACTTTAGATTTCATTCGAAGTGATCTCTTCAACCAGGAAGATGGGCCGCTGTTTGGACTCAAGATAAGTCCGGCCCAGGTAGGCTCCGTGAATGTGCAAAATGACCATCACAAACATATTTGACACTGACATCATCGCCAGAACAACCAGCGTATCTTTTTGCAAAAAGACCGGGTGAAAAAAGCGGTAAACCAAATAACCTGTGAATAGCATCGAGCACAGAAAATAAAAGGTTGCCAAGTACTGAGTTAATCTCAGCGGACGAATCGAAAATGCGGTAATCCCGTCTATCGCAAGCCCAACAAGATCACTGAATGAATACTTCGAATTGCCTTCGGCTCTTGCCGCGCGTTCATATTCATATCCTTTTTGATTAAAACCAATCCAGGCGCGAATTCCGCGAGGAAACCTGATCGACTCACCTAAACTATTGAAGGCGTCAACTGCACGCCTGCTCATCAAACAAAAATCACCGGCATCCAAAGGCACTTGAATAGAGGACATAAATTTATAGGCACGGTAAAAAAGCCAGTATGAAAACCTTTTGGCTGCAGACTCTTTACGTTTTTTTCTTACACCGTATATGATGTCATAGCCCTGCTTCATTTCTTTGTACATTTCAAGAACCACCTCAGGTGGATCCTGCAAATCAGCATCCAGCACAGCCACGTGATCACCTTTGCTGTAATGCAGTCCTGCAGACACCGAATTCTGATGGCCGAAGTTACGCGACAATTTAATTACCCGGGCCTTAAAGCTTGAAACCTTGATGTACTTTCTGATCATCTCAACGCTTGAATCCGTACTGGAATTATCTAAGAAGGTCACCAGCACTCCGGTGATTCCTAACGGTGCAACATTTTCATTTTTGAAAACCTGCTCGATACGCTCAGTTAATGCATTCAAAACCGCTTCTTCATTATAAACCGGAAAAATAAGTTCTAACGTCATTCTGGACCCTCAGATTTTTTTTGGTAAATAGCCAGAATGGCCGTACCGAATGTCGTGCCGGATAACAACCACGTTTCTAACCGCGATAGCTGAGTTAAAATTGAATTAATCCATTTGGCAGGCGGAAGGTAACCCATTCGGTAAATTTCCTGGTCGGATACATTCTTTTTAGCATTCAGAAGAAATCTTCTGATAATCAAAAGCGGAACGTAAAAAAATCCCCAGTAACGAATTTGAATTTCCTGAAGACTTGATACATTCAGGTGGTCGCGCAGCATTTTACTGTCATAGCGGCGAACATGGCCCGCCACCTGATCATAACGGCTGAATAAGAATTTATAAGCGGGTACATTAATTAACAAATGACCACCGGGCTTCAAATAACTTAAACAGGCATTCAAAAATTTTGGAACATCATCGATATGTTCAAGAATATCGAACAAAATAATAAAGTCGCGGTTTTTAGCGAGCTTATTCTGCCCGTCGGTGATGTCGATTTGATAAAACTTACCGCGCGTTTGAACACGGTTTGAGGCATTTGTTAAATCCACCCCGTCAATAACACAGTCATATTTATCTTCGATCTGAGAACTTAAGAGCGAGTTTCCGCATCCGATCTCCAGGCCTTTTTTGCCGTTCAGATCAATACCGTTTTCTTCGAGCATAGCTTCAAGGTTGTCGACACGGGCTTTAAACCAGAAATGATCAGGCTTAACCAATTGATAATAAAAATCCTGATTTTCTAAAGCAGTGGTTTGAGTAATCGCCATAAGTTTATAATGGCATTATGGTAATAATTGCACCTTGCCGCAATAAAAAACGTGCCGCTAGAATGAATTTATGACAAGGTTAAAACCATGAATCCTGAAAACAAACGTCCCTCACCAAAGCTGACTAACATATTTACTTTTTTAGCTAAAGGTTACACTCTTCGGGAGATTTTGCGGCGCGGATTGGCTCTAAAGCTGTACTCTTTAGTCTCTCATGTGATTATTCCGTTCGCAAAAAGAGGCAAAGGCACACAAATCGCTCCGAGCATCATCGTGGATGGCGCCCGCCACATTTCAGTGGGTTCGGATGTTTGGCTTCAACGCTCGGTTTGGCTTTCTGTTCCATTACTCGATATGAAAAAGCCAGAGCCGCGGATGTACCTCACTATTGAAGACGGTTGCCGTATCGGTCCCCACTGCACGATTTCAGCCTATAACAAAATTCATATTAAAAAGAATGTTCTTTTGGCCCCAAATGTAATGATCGTCGATCACGTCCATAATTACGACGACGTAACAGCCCCGATTCATTATCAGGGCCTCGGCCAGGAAGGCACAGTTACGATCGAAGAAAATTGCTGGATTTCCACAAACGTTGTAATCGCCTCCCCGAAAGGAAAAGACCTGGTTATCGGGCGAAACTCAATTGTGGGCGCTAATGCGGTTGTTCGGTCGAGCATTCCGCCATATTCCATGGTGGGCGGCAATCCAGCTGTCATTATTAAAAAGTACGACTTTGAACTAAAAGAATGGGTCAGCGTTAAATCTTAGTTTCCGTATCAGCTAGGCTTAACTTTCAGAGCCCACAGCTGCAAGCTTTCCAGGTTCGGAGTCGGCTGGTATTTTTCTCTGCCTGACCAGTAATAGATTGGCGGGAGACCCGTGTACAACGCGGTATACATCAGTCGCTGATGACCTTCCTGAAGGCGGCTTCCCATATGATAACAGCGGGTCGTATCTACCATAAAGCAACTGAGCTTCGGCCGGGTCATCTGGCGGATACTAGTCTTTTCAACGTAACCGAAAACTTCATTGTCAGGTAAATGCCGGGTAATAAAACTGTTTTTAATATTCTTAGAAGTTACGGCATCGAAAAACGTAAATGGCCCCGGTTCAACTGAATTCACATCCGTCAGGTAAACAAATAGTTTTACCATCGACGTGTTATCGTAGTCTAAGTGCCACAACTGCGAAGATTTCAGCGGTTCACCGGTATACTTCGACAGCGTCAGCATGACGTATTCAATGAATGGCACCTGTTTCAGATAAGCCGATACGATTCGTAAAACCGGCACCTGAAGAGCAAAACTAACCAGCGGATTGTCGGCCGTTAAATTTTTATCGGCAATATCTTCATCTGATAAAACCGTCCAAAAGTTTTTAGTTTTTAATATTTCCCGGGCTTTGATTTCTTCAGATCTCTGCATCTTGTCCAGACAGTAATCCGACAGAACCTTTACCTTTTCGACAGAGAGCAGTGATGTCACCTCTGCATAGCCGTACTGATTCAACGAACTGACAATTTCCTGCTCTTGCGGGGTTAGAACAACGGATTTTGCCAGGCGGTTTCGTTTCAAGTACACGTGAGGAGATTTGCAAATCGATAAAGTTTTTGTAAGAAAGCGCATCGGGCTTTTATTAAAGGCCTGAATGATCCGGTTTGTAGTATTCTTCTGAAAAACGGAGATAATTTTTTTTATCACGTTCATCTACCCTTACCCGACCGGTAATTCTTCATATTTACGTTCTTTTTTCTTTGCGAAAATGCGCATGAATCTTGAACTTTTGTCAGGAGACACCTGTTGTTCCAACAGATATCCGAAATACATGTAGATACATAACATAATCGGGTATTTGTAAATTGTGGCGCAGAAAAGACCTAAAAACAAAGTGGCTGCACCGAAAAACATGACCTTACGCGACTCAAGAGTGTCGGCTTTATAAGCCATCCACATCATAAATGCGATACACCAGTAGTAGACGAAAAGCGAAACTAAACCCAGGTTTTTAAATATAGAAACCAGATTTGAATCCACAATGTAGTATCGGTCCTGATAATAATCCCCGAAAAGAATGGTCAGTAAGCTTTGCTCTCCGAAAATATAGCTTTCAGGGCGTTCAGCTCCGGGCTGGGCGACATCATCGTCCACTTCTTCAGATGCATTAGCATTATTTGAAAACGGATTGTTCCCTTGAATAACCTTAAGACGCTCTCTCGATAAGTGTTCAAAAGTTTGATTTCGTTGGGCATCGTTTTGACCGGTAAAATGCTTTCCTACCACTCCAAAATATACCGTCAGAATTCTGTCCGAAAGGTCGTTGTTTCTAACATTTGCAAAAGTTAAAACCCCGAACAAAGCCATAAAAGAAACCAATTTTAACAGATATTTTTTGTAGAAATGAAAATCCAGCGTGACGATCAAAGAGGCGGCCAGGCCTACACAAGCCAGTGCCGTAACCGAGGCCTGTGCATCAATACAGATACAAGCAATGACAATTGTTGCCACTTTGTAAATGTTCATCTTTTCAAACAGCATTTTAAAAATGAAGAAGTAGTTAAACAGACTCGATACAATAGGGTCCCCAACCACGCCCAGCGGACGCGTCTCGTCCAGCATGGCATCCGGCAGCCAGATTAATTGAACGACTGAAAATAGTAAATTCACTAATAAAAATGAATTCAAAATTATATGCGTATTAATCTTTTTATTTTTTAAAAGAACGGCAACGACCGGAATCATCAGCGTATACAGAAAAATATTACGCAAATAATGCTGAGCCAGTACCGCATCAGGTTTGGAAGTCGCATGCAGTAAAATAACAACCGCAAACAATGTGGCCAGCGCAACAACAGTCTTCTTGTACCGGATAAACAAATCTTTTACGTCAGGCAAATAAAGATAACCCGTAAGAACGACAAGAAACAAAAACAAAGCATCTCTGAAAAAGATCGCGCTGTAACCTGCGATGGGTTTCAACATTCCGGTAAACCCGAAAACAAAATAAAACCGGCCGCAAAGAATGACGGCCAGTAAGATATTAAAAAAATGATTTTTTATAAAAGCTTTTACTTCAGACACGTGAATGGCCCAAAGCCAGATCTAGCGATCTAGCCGTTGTTTCCAAACGATCCTTTCAGAAGATATTGAGAAAGCTTTTTGAAGCCTTTCAGATTTCTTTTAAATTCATCCGGATCTTTTAACGATTGCACAGCTTTTTTAGCCAGATAAGAAGGACGTAAATAGAATTTCTTACGGGCGTAATCGCAGAATTCAACCAGCTCTTTGTGAGTTACATTCGGAAGGTTGATCGTTGAGTTATGAAGGCCGTCTTCTGTTAACCAGTCAGAGAAATTTTCGCTGGCAAGGTAGCCTTTAGCTTTGGCTTCATTGTAAGCAGCTGTTCCCGGGTAAACCATGATCGGGAAAAACTGCGCTGTATCCGGGCTTAAATCTAAAGCCAGATCTAACGTTTTTTGCAGAGTCTGCTGAGTTTCATTTAAGTTACCCACCATAAAGCAGCCGTGAACCATGATTCCGGCATCCTGCGTGTTTTTCATAAACTGATGAGTACGGCCTAAATTTAAGTTCTTTTTGATATGCTTAAGAACCTCATCATCACCCGACTCAAAACCAACGCAGAATAAACGTGCGCCCGCTTTTTTCAGCTTTTTGAAGAACTCAACATCAGCTTTTGTATCGGCACGGCAGTTTGAATCGAACGGCAATTTGTTACCGCGTTTGATCAACTCGTCAGCCAGTGCATCTGTACGTTTAATGTCGATGATAAAAGTGTCATCTTCCAGCATGATCGTGTTCACTTGCGGAAGTTCTTTCGCTACAAACTCAAACTCATCCGCCACGTGGCCAACAGAGCGGTAGCGCATCGAGTGACCGCTGAATGTCTGTGGGTATACGCAGAAAGTACAACGGTAGGGACAGCCGCGGGAAGTATCAAATACAACAAGAGGGTGCTTCGAGTGCCCGTAGAAGTAATCTTCAACGCGCAAGAAGCGTTTATAAACTTCAGATACAAACGGCAATTCATCTAAATTTTCAATTGGTGCGCGCTCTTTATTAGTGACAATAACGCCTGCAGAATTCTTCCAGACAATACCGTCAACAGAAGCAAGGCTTGCACCCGACTCAACTGCTTTTAACCAGTCACGAACTGTGTATTCGTATTCTTTGATTGCGATACCGCTGATACCTTCGCATTTTGCCAACGTATCTTCTGCCATCGTTGAAGCGTGACGGCCGACCATCAAAATATGTAATTTCGGATTGTGAGCAGCCAAGGCATTCACAACTTTAATATCATTTACGATTGAAGGAGTTGATGTATCACAGACCACAGCTTGAATGCCTTTTGCATCAATACGGTCGATCACGTATTTTAAATCAACACACCACGCAGGGGCATCAACCATATCAACATCATGCCCTTCACGGATGGCAACGCCTGCAGCGTGCGCCAACCATTTCGGGTAATATAGCGTATCGCTTTTTGCTACAGCAGGGCTTCTTGATTCACGAGAAAAACGATTGTGAAACGGCGGATTTAAAAATAATACTTTCATCAAAACCTCGAACGAAAAAAAGTAACAGAAATCAGTCGCCGTGAGTATAAATAGCTCTATATTTAACGCAGCACAACAATGAGCCATATTACGTAGTTTTTATTCACATTGCAATCGTAACTCTTTAGACTGCTCCCCATATGAAAATTACAGTATTTGGAACCGGGTATGTCGGTTTAGTTACAGGTGTTTGCTTTGCGGAAATGGGTAATAACGTCAGTTGTGTCGATATCGACCCAAACAAACTCAAAATGTTAAGAGACGGCAAAAGCCCCATTTATGAACCCGGCCTTGATACATTGCTGTTAAGTAACATCAAATCAAACCGTATAACTTTCACGGATGACGCAAAAACCAGCGTGAATTCAGCCGATATTATTTTCATCGCTGTCGGTACTCCCCCTCAGGAGGACGGCTCTGCGGACCTTCAGTATGTATTAAAGGTCGCAGACACGATCGCAGAACATATGAACGAGTACAAACTGGTTGTGACGAAGTCCACAGTGCCGGTCGGTACTTTTCAAAAGGTCAAAGAAGCGATTGAAAAAAAGTTAAAAGCCCGCGGCCAGCAACTGAGTTTTGATGTGGCTTCAAACCCTGAGTTTTTACGTGAAGGCTGTGCTATCGAAGACTGCTTAAAGCCGAACAGGGTTGTTATCGGCGTCGAAAGCCAAAAAGCCCAGGAAATCCTAACTAATCTATACGATCCGTTTTTGAAAAACGGTAACCCGATTTTGACAATGGACCCGGCTTCTTCAGAGATGACGAAGTACGCGGCCAACGCCATGCTTGCCACCAAAATTTCCTTGATGAACGAATTTTCCCGCATTTGTGAAAAAGTAGGAGCCGACATTGAAGCTGTTCGCAAGGGAATCGGCTCTGATCACCGTATCGGACCGCATTTTATCTATGCAGGCGTCGGTTACGGAGGAAGCTGCTTCCCGAAAGATGTAAGCGCGCTTGTTCGTTCAGGCCGGGAAGTTAATGAAGAGCTGCAGATCTTAAATGCGGTCGAAGAAACCAATCAATTGCAGCGCAGACGATTTATCAGCGTTATCGAAAAGAATCTGAGCTCACAGGGAAAACGCCTTGCCATTTGGGGAGTCGCATTTAAGCCCGGGACCGATGACATCCGCGAAGCTCCGGCATTGGATATCATTCAGCACTTTTTAGATCAGCAATACACGCTCCAGGTTTATGATCCAGTGGCTGCAGAAAATGCCCGCGCTCATTTTAACAACCACCCGGCTGTTAAATTTTTTGATGACCAATACGCTGCCCTTGAAGGCACAGATGCGCTTGTGATTCCGACTGAATGGAAGTCATTCCGCGAACCTGATTTCACAAAGATGAAATCTCTGATGAAAACGCATTTGATTTTTGACGGACGCAACATCTATTCGCCGAAGTATATTAAGCAGCAGGGCTTCAAATATCATTCTATCGGAAGACCTCAATGAAATCTGTTTTAGTTACCGGTGCAGCCGGCTTTTTAGGTTCACATCTATCTGAAAGCTATCTCAAAAAGGGCTTCAAAGTTTACGGCCTAGACAATTTTTATACGGGTCTTCGCAGTAACATTGACGAGCTGAAATCCAAATACCCGGAATTTCATTTCATTGAAAAAGA
>JAJFMT010000031.1 GCA_020696855.1 Pseudobdellovibrio sp. | reverse complement strand
AGCATCAATAGAGCTGTCACCCGACAAGCGGCTGAAGACCACCGGTGGAGTGCCACCGGAAAACTGAAAATTAAACTGCTCGCCATAAGAAAGATAAACCCGTGTCGTATTTAAAGAAAAATCACGGCTGACATTCACAATAGCATCATCATAATTACCAATGAGGTCAGAGACCCGCACTACAACTTGCCCCGCATGTAAATCGGAAAGGGTGCCTGTGGCTTCAGAAATGTTGGCAGAGCCACTTATAATTTTATACTTGTAAAAACCCAAGCCGCCACCAACCGAAAAACTGATCTGACTGCTTTCTTTGGCGTTACTGAGTTTTGGTTCGATGGTAACCGGAAGAATCTCTTCTGCCAGATCCTCAGGTTTTGCGCAGGAAAAACTAAAGAAAATAGTTATTAAAGCAATTACGTTCATCAAAGTTTTCATCAGCCCTCCTTTCTAAAATGTGAGTTGGCAGTTCGACTTTTAGTTAGTTGTTGCAGAACTCTTCGGTTAAATTTTTAAAATAAAGAGTGAATTATTAAAATAATTTAAATTTTGATTTCGACGTTTATTAGAATGAGAATTCTTTGACGGGATTTTTAAAAAGTGTGTATTTTCATAGTGATTTTGACAGAAAATTAACAGGTTTTTAGCAGCAATTTATACATAAAAATGAGAGGGTTGGCAGCTACGATTTCGGTTTTTTCAAATTTGTGTACGCCAAAGCCCACAAACGAATGTTCGGCAGCGAGATAAATAATAACTGCAATAATAGTCTTCGCGGTATGAATCTTCTTAAATAGTAGAACAGCAGGGCATCAAGGGTTGCCGGGTTCCAAAGCGGCGGATTTTTTTTCTTTATTATCCGTAATATTTTTTTTGCAACGTGATTCGGGGTTGTAAAGCTGAGCCTCATGAACTTTTCTATGAACGGGGTCATATACTTATAGTAATCCGCATAAGTTCCGTTCATTTCATTTTCGGGACCCGATTGACCTGAATACCGTACCTTAAGAAAAGATTTTGATTTGATAAATCCCGGCTGCACAAGGCAGACATTGATTCCTAATGGTTTTGCTTCATACCAAAGAGCTTCACTTAATCCGTCTAATGCGTATTTTGAAGCGCTGTAAGACCCCATAGTTGGCATCGCCAACATTCCGCTTACCGACGACACATTAATGATTTTTCCGCGACCAAGTTTACGCATGTGTGGCAGCACTTGTCTGATAAGGTTGACCGGGCCGAAATAGTTTGTTGCAAACTGCATTTGTTCTTCTTCAGCTGTCATGTGTTCAACAACAGCGCGGTAGCTTATTCCGGCATTGTTAATGAGAACGTTGACTCCCGACCATAAAGAATTAATTTCACTGATCAGTTGCTGCCGGTCTTCGGCTTTTGTAACGTCCATGGGCCGTATGATAAATCGTTCATTTTCAGGAAACTTGTTTTTTAAAGCAGCGATTGATCCCGCCCTTGCAGTAATAACCACACGGTAATGCAGATCCTTATATAAGAGTTCGGCCAAAGCTAAACCGATTCCGGAAGCGCAGCCTGTGACCAAAACGACCGGTTTAAAAATGGTTTTGGCTTCTTTGCGCATGCTATTTTCTGTCATACAAGATTATTGCACGAATGTAGCGGAAACCTTAGCACAAACACTTTATTAGCCGGCTAAACTAAATTCTGGTCTTTTTGTGAGATAACTTAATTTTCATATCGTACACAGTCGATTTGCCAATTATATCCAACTATTCATAGGTTTCCTTCATAGGCGGTGATATCTTAGAGGTAACTCTATATCTCTTGTTAGCCGGGACTAAGATTCTTCCCCTCTCATTAAATATTTAGCTTTTAAAAATAACTTGAACGAGAGCAGGATTTAATGCGCAGAAGAAATTTAGTTGAAATAGAAGGATGCTTCCCTGATTGTGACGGTATTTGGAACCCGCTGAGTATGTTAGAAACAGAAAGCATAATCAGATCCCGCTTACCAATGGGAGAAACTCCCGCAAGCGTAGATAACATTTCTGCATTATTACAGGCTGTGCGCTTAAGCTGTTTGAAAAACCAACTAAGCGAAGCCAAGAATTTTTTGGCCTATGCTGATCAGTTACTAACTAAATTTGAAGATGAGGATAAGCTCAAGTTGCAAATTCGCTACAAGCTGGAAGAAGGCCGTTACCATACATTTATGAAGAGCCCTGCACGGGCCTTAGAAGCCTTTCGAAACGCCTGGGAAATGTCTAAGGACAATAAAAAACTGGATTTTTTTTCGGTTGATGCTGTTTACATGATTTCTATGACATTGCCGGCAAAGCAAGGGCTGGAGTGGCTTAATTTGGCGCTAACGTTAGCTGAAGATTCAACGAATACGCTGACCAAGAAGTGGCTGCCATATTTACAATTAGCTGTCGGATGGGATCAGTTTGATAAGCATAATTTTGGTAACGCTTTAGAATTTTTTGCAAAGGGCGAAAGCAACTGCGATGCGAATAGTTCTTTGCTGAGAACGATTCTATGGTCAAAGGCGAGGGTGTTACGCTCGTTAAAGAAAAACGTTGAAGCCATCGATGTTCAGCAAGAAATTCTCGTTGCAGACGGCGGTGCCCCCTGTGAACGAAACGGTTTTGTGTATTTAGAGCTGGCTGAACTGCACTCAGGACTGCAGCAAGAAGCTAAAGCGCGGGACTATTTCGTTTTAGCTTTCGAATCCTTAAGGATAAATAAAAAATATTCAGAAAACTATGACTATGAACTTCGCGAGATCGAGAAAAAATCGCGTAAAAAAGTCTACCATTCATAAATCAATGAATGTCTAACTCACTTTAATATTATCCTCAGGAGGATTTAATGGGCAAAAAAATATACGTAGGCAATCTGGCATTTACAACCAGCGAAGAAAATCTTGAATCCATGTTTTCTGTTCACGGCAAAGTCGAATCAGCAAAACTGGTCATTGACCGTGAATCCGGCCGCAGCAAAGGCTTTGCTTTTGTTGAAATGAGTTCAGACGCGGAAGCGCAAACTGTAATCGAAAAATTAAACGGTACCGAGCAATTTGGCCGTAACTTAAAAATTTCTATAGCTAAGCCGATGGCTCCAAAAGAAAACCGCGGTAGCACAAGCCTAACCGGTTTTAGACCGAACCGGTAATAACGCGACGGTTATATCACGCGCAGCTTTTTCATTAAGTCCCGCATATTCAGACGCAGTTCTGAAATTTCTTTATCGGCAGGGGTTTTATCTCCGTAAAACACGCGGCAAAATAGTTCAGTCGGCACCTGTGCGGATTTAGAAATTCCCGGCATAGCCCCTTGAAGTCTTTCTAAAAATACGACCGGCGGTAAATCTTCTTTGCGGGCAAAATCAATTTCACGAAAAGCCAGATCCACCAGATGATAAGACTTGATCACTTCATCTTTAGGTGTGAAGCCGCCTTTCAATAGAAGCTTGTACAAATGCTTTAACTGCACCCGTACTTCTTTAGGAAGAGTAAAATCTTTTCCTTCGGCGGTTTCCTCATTCTTTACGGCCACTCTTTTACGTAACCACCAGGCGGCAAGTAAACACAGCGCGATTAAAAATGAAAATCTTTTTAAAAATACAAGCAGACGGTCAAAAAACTTCTGAAGACTTAGTTCTTCTTTTGCTAGAGTATTCTTTTGATCCTGTTGCATCATCTTATCGATATCATCGGCCAGCTGTTTGCGAGAGCGCGCATAGGCTGCGGCATCATCGTCCGTTTGCTGGCCTTCTTTAACCTGACCTTTCAGTTTTTGAATGCGGTCTTCAATAATTTGATCGGTGTGGTCCGCAGAAGAGGTATTATCATTAACACCTTCCTTATTTTCCATCTCGCTGCTTCCGCCCGAAGTGGGTGGCAGCTTTATCTTACGTGCGATTTCACTGAGTTTGTCTAAATCTTCAGAGCGAACGGGTTTGTCTCCAGCGAGGTTATTTTTAATGTCCTCAAGATCTTTGCCGTGCTCGCCGAAATTTAATTTAAAATTCGGGAATTTAAATAATCCTCCCGGGCTGCCTGAGGGGATTTTAATATCTTTAACGTTCATCTTGCTGAAATCAATCGCGCCGGCCTGTAGTTTGTATTTTGCTAAATTACTTACGAATTTTTTAGGCACGCGGAGTTCTTTTTTCTTAATAGGTCCTGCCGCAGTTGCGCCGGGCTCTTCATTTTCGGGTGCTGGTGCATGAGAGGCTTTGACTTCGCCGTATTCAGGAACTAACACATCTGCCGTGCGAAAACAGATAATAAGTATCAAAGCGGCTGAAGCCGATTTTAAAGCCATACTTGATGATGAAAGAATGCTTTTTTCATCTGAACCACTGCGCGATTCTTCGGTTAAATGCCAGGTGAATGCGTGAAGTTGAACCCATAGACTTAACACCAGCCAAACGAAGTACGCAAACCCGTTGGCGCCATCGTCTGAAGCAAAGGCGACCGATGTACCGGTCAGTTGTAAAAGTAAAACCCATGAGAGCTGCCGGTAGGTACCGCAATAAACCCACAACGTAATGACCAGACTGAAAAACGCTGAATACAAAAAATTAAGATCTTCAAAAGCTGAGCTGAACTTTAAACTTAAAGTCAGAACATAAACTGCAATCAGGAGTAATGCTTTCCGGCTTTTACTCATTCCGGTAAACATGGCAGGAGATTTTTTATTTAATAAAAAACTTTCGCTGTCTTTGTACATGATGCCGAAAAAAAACAACTGACGGGGAGTAACAGCGGCACGCATAAACGTAGCCGAAAAATACTGGCGTAATGCTTCAGCACCGGCCATTACCAGAAAAGAAACAAGAACCAGCTGCGGGTTCGGGTTCACAGTCAGCCATGAAAGCCCTACCGGTAAAATCAGAATGAAGCTGTTCAGATTTAACTTCATTGACCTGCCTTTGCGCGCGCGAACTTCGGCGGGGTTAAATTTTCGGTTAAGAGCGGCTTTTCACGGAAGTGATCAACCAGCGGGCCACCCATGTCGGCAAAATACACGCGGACCTGATGCGCTTGAAGTTCTGCCAACAGTTTATTTATTTTTGCCGTCTTATCGAAATCCTGAATGTCAGGATCTACTGTACGGAACTCAGGCCAGATCGTCAGCGGATTCACCATCACCAGAACGACTTCAACCTTTTCGCGGCTCAGCCACGCCAGGCGCTGAACCGAATCGCGCAAATGAGGATAGTTAACCGGTAAAATATAAACCAGAGTAGAGCCCGGTACGATGTTACCTGCAAAAGTTCCGAAGGGGTCATCTACGTGAGTGCGGCCAGAGTGTTCGTTGTCTGAAGCTTTAAGCATGTCATGTTCGATCAGGGCTTTGGCGATTAACAAGAACTGATCGGGGCCTGTTGCTTTTTCGATTACTCCGTAGTTATAAACGAATTCCACACTGTTACCCGCACTCAGCATCTGGCTGACAAGTGAAAGAGTAATGTCTTTTGCTGTTTCCCATGTGTTGAGGCCTGACATTCCTATGTGCATCGTTGGGTTTAAATTCAGAATGACCGTGGCATCGGTATTAACCATTCGCTCGAATTCTTTTACAATGAGACTTCCGTGTTTGGCCGTTGGCCGCCAGGCAATGTGCCTGACACTATCGCCGAAGACGTACGGGCGAAGGTTTGAAAAATTCACGCTAAGCCCGCGGCTTTCGATTTCATGCTGACCGTAAAGTTCAGAATACTTAGAGCCGCGCGTGGCAACCGCCGGCAAAGCTTCAATTCTGGGCCGCACTTCTAAAGTGGCCACGACATCGTAAGAAATTTTAAATCTAAAAACCGAAAATACGTCGCCGATAACAACATTAAAATTTTTGATTTCGTAAAGACCCATGCCATTGTTGCATTCAAGATTAAAACCGGTGCGAAGTGAGCCTCCGCCCGCAACTTCATCCGAAACGACAAACGAATGCAAAGAATTAACAGCGCCCGCAAAAGCGAAGTTCAGTTGAAACGGCCATGGGCTAAAGTGCGATAGATTTCTGAATGCGAGGTTCATGCGTGCCGTTTCTTTTTCAAAAACGGACTTTAACGGTTCGACCTTAAGAGAAAAATTTTTTGCGATAGCCTGAAGATACAGGTAGTTCAGAATTAAAATAAAAATTAATGCCACAAGCATCACAAATGCAAAGCGGTATTTAACACCAAGTAGTAAAAAAAGAACTAAAACCGCGCCGAATTTCTTCTGCGGGATAAATTCTATTTTATTCATTTCTTCCTGGTTGGTACAGCTACCTCGGACCGCAGGTCTTCAAGAACTTTTGCAATAGATCTATTGGCAAGCTTGGCTTCGGTACTTAAAAGTAATCTGTGCCCTATCACCGGAATAATGAGATCGTAAACATGAGACGGGTCAACGTAATCCATTCCTTCTACAAGTGCTACAGCCTGTGCTGCGCGCTTTAAAGCCAGGGCTGCACGCGTACTGGCGCCTACTTTTATTTCAGGCCGCATGCGGGTCATACCGATGACCGTCATGATGTAACTGAGAACCATGTCATTAACTGTAACTTTTGAAACCAGATTCGAGACCCGCTGCCAGTCTGCACCTGAAACCACAGCGCCAAGTGAAGCAATAGGGTGTTCCTCATTTTGGTCCTTTAATATTTTAACTTCTTCAGCGCGCTGCGGGTAACCCATCGACATGCGCATCATAAAACGGTCCAGCTGCGCTTCGGGAAGAGAGAAGGTTCCTAACTGATCCAAAGGGTTTTGCGTGGCAATCGTAAAAAATAGTGGATCTAATTTGGATGTTTTGCCTTCGGCAGAAACCTGGCCTTCACTCATGGCCTCAAGCAAGGCGGACTGCGTGCGCGGAGTTGCGCGGTTGATTTCATCTGCCAATAATACCGTTGTAAAAAGCGGGCCTTTAATAAACTCAAAAGCCATGCGGTCCTGCCTGTATATTGAAGAACCGATGATATCGTTCGGCAACAGATCCGGCGTAAATTGCACGCGGTGAAAAGGCACATCGACCGAAATCGCAAGTGACCGGGCTAAAAAAGTTTTACCGGTGCCGGGCACATCGTCGATCAGTAAATGGCCCTTAGCTAACCAGCAGGCAATGGCCTGATGTATTTGCTTGTCTTTTCCGATGATGACTTTTCTGACGTTGTTAAAAACCTGATCAATGGTGTATTTTGCGAAATCAATGTCTTGCATATCTCTATTAGACATTCGGGCTTTCGCAATATCAATAAGAGTTTTTACTGTCTGAATCAAACTGGGTTAGTGAACGCCTTAAAGTGAGAACAGGCTCCGCGCCCGATTTAAGTAAAAATTAAAAAAACCACGAAATTTTTAACTTAAAAAATCTGGAATGTTTTTTAGACTCAGCCTATTTTGCAGAAACAGGAGAACTTATGAAGAAAATATTCCTTACATTGACATTGGCTATGCTTATTGCCAACTCCGCAAGCGCCGTTTCTCGCGGGCATCTGTTGAAGTCGATTCCGCAGCCTCAACTTGAACAGTTGCAGAAGAGTATTGAATATACTGTGCAAAGCCGCTCAGGGTTTAACTCCCTTACGAACTTCAAAATCAACTGGGAATCGGCCGGCCAATGCTTAGAAGCTTACAATGAGCTGTACGACACGATGACAGGGGCTTGCAGCGTGAGTTTTTCTGCCCATCAGGTTCAGGGTGAGGCTCTTGTCATTGTGAAAGACTACGGGTACGCCACCTCTGTCCTTTACCTTAACGTTGAATAAAAAATTTACCATTTGTTTACCCCGCTGCGTACCAGCTGGAATATATTCTGTTTTTCACAGTGAAAAACGGCTTAGGTCGCCGTAAAGGTAGACTTGCAGGGCCCTAGTGAGTATAAGGTTTCAATGATCAGCACAAACAATGTAAGTCTTAGATTCGGTGGCCGAAAGCTATTCGACGATGTAAACGTTAAATTTACCCCTGGAAACTGTTACGGTCTCATTGGTGCGAACGGTGCGGGCAAATCCACTTTTTTAAAAATTTTGGCAAAAGAAATTCAGCCTAACACAGGTGAAGTGATTTTAGGTTCTGACAAAAGACTGTCAGTCTTAAAGCAGGATCATTACGCTTACGACCATGTAACCGTTCTAAAAACGGTGATGATGGGTAACGAAAAATTATTCAAAGTCATGGAAGAAAAAGATGCATTGTACGCGAATCCGGATTTTTCAGACGCAGACGGTGAGCGGGCTTCTGAACTTGAAATGCAATTTGCAGAAATGAACGGCTACGAAGCGGAAGCTGAAGCCGCAGTTATGCTGGCGGGCCTCGGAATCAGCGATTCACTTCACCAAAAAGAAATGAAAGAGCTGACTCCGGCAGATAAAGTAAAAGTTTTACTGGCGCAAGCTCTCTTTGGCCAGCCGGATATTTTGTTACTGGATGAGCCGACGAATCATTTGGATATTTACGCCATTCAGTGGTTAGAAGATTTTTTATTTGATTTCCAGAATACGGTTATTGTGGTTTCGCATGACCGCCATTTTTTAAATAAGGTTTGCACTCACATTGCCGACATTGATTTTGCAAAAGTAACGACCTACACGGGCAATTACGACTTTTGGCAACAGGCAAGCGAGCTGAATCAGCGGTTACTGGCTGACCAAAATAAAAAGAATGCAGATAAAGCTGAAGACCTGAAGGCCTTTATCGCACGATTCAGTGCTAATGCTTCAAAATCACGTCAGGCGTCTTCACGTCAAAAGCAATTAGAAAAGCTAACGTTTAATGAAATGCCGGCATCTACACGTAAGCGCCCGTTCGTCGGCTTTGAGCAAGAGCGCGAGGCGGGGCAGGATATTCTGACCGTAAATAATCTTTCGCACTCTATTAACGGTGAGCCGATTCTTAAAAACATCAGCTTTACTTTAAAAAAAGGCGACAAAGTTATTTTACTCGGCCGCAACGACTTAGCAAAAACCGTTCTGTTGGATATTCTGGCTGAAAAAATCAAACCGGATTCAGGATCATTCAACTGGGGCATCACCACCAGCAGAGCCTACCTGCCAACCGATAACAGCGAATACTTCAGCGGCGAGCCACTTTCACTTGTGAACTGGCTGCGCCAGTATTCTAAATTGAAAGAAGAAACTTTCATTCGAGGCTTCTTAGGAAAGATGCTTTTTGGCGGAGAAGAGGCGTTAAAAATGTCAAACGTACTTTCCGGCGGCGAAAAAGTCAGATGCATGCTTTCAAAAATGATGTTGTCCGGTGCGAATGTTCTTCTTCTTGATGGGCCGACAAACCACCTGGATTTAGAATCCATCACTGCCGTCAATGAAGGTGTGAAGCGTTTTAAAGGCACAGTTATTTTTACGTGCCATGATCATGAATTTATCCAGACAGTTGCGAACCGCGTGATCGAACTGGATTTAACCGTGACCGATGACCGCTATATTACTTATGACGAATACATCGAGCTTAAAAAGAGTCAGCAGCGCCACTGATGGATAAACCGGCTTCAAAAGACCCGCTAGAGGGTAAAACATTAGAAATGCTGCTGAATGAGTTAGTGAGTTGGTACGGCTGGGAAGAGCTGGGACGTCATATCCGTATTAACTGCTTCATTGAAAATCCAAGCATTAAATCCAGCCTGACCTTTCTTCGGCGCACTCCATGGGCACGTTCTAAGGTTGAACGTCTCTATTTAAGAACTCTCAAAAGAAAAATCCGCGAGAAAAAGAATGCCGACCCCGCAGAATCGTAAACGCTCTTTAGAGGGCGGGTTTTTAATTAAAAATATATACTTTTGTTAAATTTTACTTAAAACTAGTTAAGTGAAGAACATCGACCTTTTTGAGTACAGCGATTACAAAAAATATTTAATCGACATTCTCGAGCTGCGTGGCCAGTCAGAAAAGGGCCAGCGCACCAAGCTTTCGGAACACATTCAGTGCCAGTCTGCGTATTTGTCTTTGGTTCTGAATGGTAACGCCAATCTCAGCCCTGAGCAGGCACAAGCTACGGCCGATTTTTTAAATCACACGGCAACTGAGTCACGCTTCTTTTTAAATCTTGTATTACTTGAGCGTGCCGGTACGAAAAATTTAAAAGGTTACTATCTTGCTGAACTTGATAAAATTAAAAAGGAACGCTCCCAGCTTAAAAACCGGATTAGCACAGGCCGAGAGCTGACAGAGAAGCAGCAAATCCGCTATTACAGCTCTTGGTACTATGCTGCCATTCATATTCTTGTTTCGATTAAAACATTTTCGTCTATTAAAGAAATATCGTCTGCGCTGAATTTATCTCCTGCGAAAGTCAGTGAGGTTCTTGAGTTTTTAACCGAGATCGGTGTCCTTAAGAAAAAAGCGAATCAATACATTCAAGGTGAAGTAAATTTGTTCTTAGACAAAAATTCACCGTTCATTAATAAACATCATACCAACTGGCGGATCAAAGCCGTGCAGTCTTTTGATTCTCCGGCCGAAAGTGACTTTCATTATTCAGGTGTCATTACCTGTTCTTCGAAAAGCAGAAATAAGATCCGCGAGATTTTGCTTAAGGCGGTTGAATCCATTCGTGCCGAAGTCAGATCCACTGAATCTGAAGAGCATTTACAGGTCTATACGCTTGATTTCTTCAGTTTAATTGATGAAAAATAGTTAACAAATTCAAATACTTACCTGTAAACTTAAGTAAAACTTAAAAAATCACTAAATTTTTAATTAAAATAATGTGGAAGCTCCGCGTTGATTTCTTTATATTCGGTTTCACAAACCAACAACCCCAAAAACTTAAAAGGAGTTTTTATGAAATCAATCGTTTCGACAATCGCACTTGCACTGGTTATCGGCTCAACAGCTTTAGCACACATTCCTGTAACGGAAAGTGCAACTCAAGTTGATGCCAACATCGACGGAGCCAACCTTGCCGGTAATTACCGTGTACTGGATAACTGTGACGGTGGCGCTTTTCAAAAGCCGCGCAGCCAAGGCTTAGCGACAATTCAGTTTGCAACCTCATACGAAAATGATGTTGCCGGTGTTAAAACAAAACACGCAGAATTTCAGTACAGCTACATGCGCCGTCAAACCGGCAGCGACTACAAAGTAAAGCAAGGTAAAGTCGTCATTAACAAATTACGTAAAGTGACTGAGCTTAAAAAAATCGACGGTGAATTAGTTGATTCCAAATCACGCCTTGAAGCTGATAGCGCTGATGTATCCGGCGATTTAACCGACGACAACAATGACGGTCGCCAAGCGGTTAAGTTTTTAGAAGACGGCAGAATTCAGTTCAACGGTAAAGACTGTGATGAGCAGGTAACTTTAACTCCGACAAAAGATATCGCTCCGTAGTTGTAATGGATTTAAAACGTTTCATTGGATCTTAAGTTAAGTAGTCATAGAGAGCGAACTTCAAGCCCCCTCCAGGTTTGAAGTTTGCTCTTTATGCGTTTCGGTTCGCGAGCGCGAACCTATCGTTAATTGAGAGGTAAAAAAGTGACAAAATTACGTCAGTGTCTAATAGTTTTATCGCTTTTGAGTTCTTTGCTGGTGACCGCTGTTAGCGCCGAAGTGGGCGGCGGGTCTGAAAGCGGTGGCGGCGGGGGCGACCCTCGTGCGACTGAGTTTATGGCTTTTGCGGGCTCTATGGTACGCCTTATTACAGAAAGACCTGACATTTATCAGAATATCGACCTTGAACTGTTAAAACGCGAAATTTCAGGCCACAGAGATTCACTGGCGACTTTAAAGCCAACCCTTCAATTTTTACCTGCCGATTCAGTCGAGTGCTTCGACTCGCCGAAAGCGGGTTGCACACGTGATAACGGGAATATCGATATCGCGGGCCATTACTGGAATCAGGCCACAGCTTTAGACCGCTGTATTTTAACAGCGCAGGAACTATTTGTTCACCAACAGGGAATCTACGAAACACGTTATTCATCTGCCCGTTACATCTGTGTGAGGATTGTAAATCCGGAATCCATTACGAAAAAAGTGGCCGAGTGTATGAGTGATCAATCAAGTCTCAGGTACTGTGAATTTATCAATCGGGCTGTTTGTGAAGTGACCGCAGGCCGGTTACAGTGCCAAACCCGCGCAGAAGTCGCGCAGGCTCCCAGTTCGCTTTAGATTCCGGCTACGGCAAAAACCAGAGTTCGCACTGACATGTAAATTAAAATCAGCGACCCCGGTGTCCAGCAAGCAGCACGTGTATCGTGAGTGAACTCATTCAGGTAAACGTAAAAGTGAACGAATCGCGAAATTACGTACCCGTACATTAAAATTTGGGCAGTCAGCAGCGATGGCCCCGTGAAAACGAAAAGTAAGCCTGCAAAAAGAAAGAATGGAATGTTTTCCAGGTCGTTTTGATGAATGCGGCGAACGCGCTCGACGTATTCATTGGGTTTTACCTGCTCTGCTGAGGGATTCGGGTTCAGCAGAGTTTTGCGAATATCTTCAGGCGCCCGGAAACCGCCGTTGACCTTGATCATACGGGCGACGGTCAGCCAGGACATGCCAATAGCTTTTAAAATCATGATAGAAGCAGCGATTACGTAGGTTACAAAAACCGGGTTGCCAAATAAAAATTGTGTCATGAGTTCAGCCTGAATTGCTTAAGCACATAAGTCACACACTTATTTGTTGAAAAGTCATAAATCAGTAACGTATGCTTTAGCCCATGCATTTGGTTTCCTCTAAAATCGTCAAAATTATTTCGGAAAGCATAGTTGCGATTAAAGCCATTCCTGCTGAAAAGCTTTTCGAAAATTCCCCGCTTGCACAGGCCGATCTTAAAAAAAACCAATGGATGAAGTGGGACGACGTAGTTGACTGGATTAATTGGCTGGATAAGCAGCCCTATGGTCCCTTCGACTGGGAGCAGATCGGGCGGACCGGCCCCGACACCAGTGCCTTTGCATATGCAAAAGCCATCGTGCGGGCCTGCATATCTGTTCGGTATGCCTATCACATTGGGGCAAAGTGGCTGGGCGATTCGCTGTTTCCGCCGATAACGTCCCGGGTGGAATTCGTGCGAAAGCATGATGTGGTAGAAACATTGACTTTGCATCCTACCGCGAAAGAGTGCCCGCAACTTTTTCAGATATTCGCAGGTGCTTTAACAGTTTTACCTGAGCAGTCGTTCGGGTTAGCGCGGGCGAAAGTAACCTTCAAACTAGAAGGACGTAAGGCCACTTACGATATTGTAGTGCCAGAGCAGCATACGATGTGGTCTAAAGTAACTTCACTTGTTCGCTCGGCTTTTACCTACAAGAAGATCCTGAGTGAACTTGAAAATCAACAGCAGCAATTGTTTGAAAATTCTCAATCGTTATTTAACGAACGGGAAGAGCTGAAAAATTTTATTAAGCTATATCCGGACGGACTTTTTATTTACCGGGACGGCCAGATCCGCTACGCAAATGAAAAAGTAGCCTCGATCTTAAATTGTGATCAGTCTGAAATTGTAGGAAAAGAAGTGTTTGAGTTCGTTCACCCTTCGTCTCACGAGATGATTAAAACCCGGGTGGCGGAACTGAAAAACAATCCGGGGAAGATCAATCCGCATATGGAATTTACTATGCTACGTAAAGGTTCTTCCGAACCTTTCGTTGTCGAGTGTACTTCAATCATGACGATGTTCGATGGTGAAAAGTCGGTGCTGGTGGCCATGCGCGATTTGACTGAAAGAAAAAAACTGCAGATGAAGATGATGCAGAACGACCGTTTGATTTCTCTTGGTCAGCTGGCAGCGGGTGTGGGGCACGAAATTAATAATCCTCTGTGTTCTATTCTTTTGAAGCTTGAACTTTTGCAGGAAGAAAAAAGAGCGCTGAATTCAGATGAGGCGGATAAAGTTCTTTCTGAAATAAAAGAAGGATTAGAACGAATTAAGTATATTACGAATGATTTGAAAACGCTCGCCCGCAACCGGGATGAAGATGTATTATCAAACATAGATGTGAACCGTATTTTGAAAGCGACAATTCACATGACCCACAATGAAATCGAACACCGGGCAAAACTTGTATTTGAACCGGGTGAAATTAAACCTGTCTACGCTAATGAAGCCCGCATGAGCCAGGTGTTTCTGAACATTTTAATCAATGCGATTCAGGCTATTGAGCCGGGTCACGCCGATGAAAACGAAATTTCTGTTAAAACAAAACTATCTAACGGGCATGTCATTATGGAGTTTCGCGATACAGGAAGCGGCATTCCCGATGAAATGAAAGACCGGTTGTTCCAGCCGTTTCAAACCACAAAGCCTGTCGGGCAGGGTACAGGATTAGGGCTTTCGATTTGTGATTCCATTATCCGTAAATATAACGGCGTTATTGAGTATGAAAGTATAAAAGGTAAGGGATCGTTGTTTAAAGTTATTTTGCCGGTTTCAGAAATCAGAGATACCGTTCAGCCCGTAACTTCTGCTGTTAATTCAAGCCAAGGAAAACTTGAAAAGACCGGCCGCCGTGTTTTGATTGTGGACGATGACAAAGAAGTGCTGGGAATGTTTCACAGCATCGTTTCACGAAAATTCGAAGCCACATCATTCAGCGACTCTCGCGAGGCCATTAAGTCTCTTGCAGACGGACAGAAGTATGACTGTATTATCTGTGATCTTATGATGCCGAACCTGGGCGGAATGGAATTTTATCAGAAGCTCAAAGAAGTTTCACCGGAGCATTGTCAGAAAATTATTTTTATCACCGGCGGTAGTTTCACATCAGTTACCGATCAGTTTTTAAGAACTTCCGGCATTATATTTATGGAAAAGCCGATCAGCTTTAAAGACTTATTAGGCGCCATTGAACGAATCGTTCAGGTGCACTGATGCGTTTTTTAATTTCTGCTATTTTTGTATTAACAACGTCTATCAGTATGACCGCATCTGCTTATCCTGATTTTATCGGGTTCGGTTACCGCAACTGTATTGTCTGTCATGAAAACAGTACCGGCGGCGGCGCTTTAACTGATTATGGCCGTGGTGTTTACGCTTCTGAAATTTCTGCCAATCCGCTTTCGAAGTGGCTGAATGCCGAAGAGACTGCCGGAATTTCTAATTTCTTGTTTGCTACTGAACTTCCGTGGTGGGTCAGAATCGGTTATAAGTTTCGCCAGCTAACAGTTCAGTCGTCGCCTGGTTCTGCTAATACCAGAAACTTGTATTACAACATGCAGAATGACCTGAATTTAAATTTTTTTGCTGACGAAAAACATAACATAGGGCTTATCAGCACGATTGGTTACCTTGAAAACGCAGTTGCAATTGCTCCCAATAAAGCCGTCGCCGGAAACGAGCGTGTTTTTTTAAAAGAATATTTTGTCAAATACAGAATAAATAAAGAGTGGCTGGTGCAATTAGGCATGCAAGACAAGGCCTTCGGTATCAAGACCGCTAACCACACCGCCGTCAACCGCGCGCAAATCGGGGTAGGGAATAACGATCAAACTCACGGGCTACTGGTTCAGAACATCAAAAATGAGTATGATCTTTTTTTAATGGCATGGGCCGGTAACCTTCATCTTCCGAAGCCGGGTCAGAGTGCGGGCGGAAGCATCATGTATGAGGGAAAATACGCAAAGTCGAATACCTATGGCGCGGCCATACTCAGTGAAAAGAAAGAAACAGTGAAACTGACCAATTTCGAAGTGCATAATAAGATGGGCTTCGGTGAAGGAAACATGCTGCTGATGGAGCTGGGCCACAGTGAAAAAGAACTGACTGTTTCGGGTATTACCAGCAACACGC
Source organism: Pseudobdellovibrio sp. (assembly GCA_020696855.1). GTDB lineage: Bacteria > Bdellovibrionota > Bdellovibrionia > Bdellovibrionales > Bdellovibrionaceae > Pseudobdellovibrio. The sequence continues at coordinate 18,638 of JAJFMT010000031.1, read as the reverse complement.
GCTCTGATTATTTATTTACGCAAGGAAACATCAGCCTGACTCAGGGTTATTTTATTATGTCAGATCTGGAGTTTTCTAAGGTAACAGCAGGAACGACATCGCTTGAAACTCTTAAATGGGAACTGGGTTTTTTGACATTTCCTATTCAAAGAGTCGAACTGCGTGGGGCAGTCGTGAACAAAAAAACTTATAATGCACCTGAAGCGGCGGAGGACCAGTGGTCAATCTACACACAGTTACACTTGTCGCTTTAATTCTTTTGAGCAACGCCGCATTTGCCGGTTCTGAGTTTTTAAATTCATACTCTGCCGGTTTAGCTTTCTGGGGAGAAAACGTTTTACTGCAGAGTTCTGACGGAAGGTCAGAAAATGTTGACGTCAAATATTCGGGTGTGAGTCTGGGGTATAAGCTGGCCTACAAAGCTGAGAGCACCTCGTATTGGAGTGATTTTAATTTATTGTATCTTCAGGGAAACGCCACCTCTGAAGCCAAGAGCATCACTTTTTCAGACGGAGTAGATGGCAGTGCCGGCGGCAGTGCTGTTGCGGGGATAAGCTACTATCCGAGTTCGAAAGTCTCTTTGTCAGCCGGTGTCGGGGCTTTGTACTACAAACTGCAGCTTACTCCGCCAACATCAGTTGTTTCGGTCTATGACTTCAGGTACTCGAATCCGGTTAAAGTGATATTTACATTCGGGCTCTCGTGGGATCTTTCTTCTTCTGTTGTTCTTTCACAAAATATTATTTCGTTCATGGATCCTGAAGTCGATTCACTATGGAACGTTTCAATTTCGTACAGGCATTAGAGCTGCTACAGCTTATCTGAAAATTAAGTTTCTCAAAATGACTTCAGCTTTTTTAGGGTAATCCGATAGTCATAGTGGGGGTCGGCGAATGAAAGCATCCACAGGCTTTTTTTCTCTTCTGTTTATTCTATTTTTTGCCTCATCAGCTTTTGCAGATAACGTCAAATTATCAGACCTTGAAATTTTTAACCGCTGCTATATGAAGATGTTCAAATCCGTTTTGCCCAGAACTGCGGGGCTGGCGCTGACTCTACAACAACGAATAGCTGCCAAAACCATAACGGGGCCGGCGGCCTGCTATACCTTGCTGACCCAATCGCAGTTTAACGATAACGGCACTGTGCGCGGGCCTGCCTCAACCTCACTGGCCAAACTTTCGGATGCCGAAAATAAACAGCTGATTTCTACATTTCATAATTTTCATAACAGTTGGTTTTCACAGAGGGCGATGACTTTTACCAATACAGATCAGACTCATTTTTTGGTTAAGGACGCTGACGAGCCTTCGTTGTATTTGACACGCTCACTGTTTGGCCAGGCTGTGCCGTTATCTACTTTTTTTACTGCCTCTACATCGTTGCAAGGGATCAGAACCAATCCGGACACGGCAACTAACCGGTGGATGTCGAAACCCTTTAATGCCAACAATGAAGCTAATTATCAAGCTCAGTACCCGGGCCAGTTTGTCATTTCTTATGGTTTAGCTAACACCACGACGGCACTTAATTCGTATTTGGTTCCCGATGACAAACTGATTTCATACGGGCAGTTGGTCGGAGTCAAAGTAGCAGAGCCGATTGTTTTGCCAGTCGTTCAAATGCAGTTCACTCGTGCCGGAGATACCGCAAACGATGCTGATTTAAGTGCTGCGGTTGCAGCGAAACGCGCGAACTTGAATCTGCTAGAGCATCTTGGCGGCGGTGTTCTTGGCTCGCAAGTTTTTATTTTAAAGAATACAAATTTAATTATTGGTCAAATTGCGGGCTACAATAATAAACCTGATCAGCTGATTGCGCGCCGTCTGGCCAGCCGTGTTTTTGAAGATTTACTTTGTCATCAAATGCCGACGTTGCTTCCAACCGATGCAATCGTAAAAAACAGGGTAATTCCTACAAGTGAATTCGGTTTTCGGCAGAGCACATCATGTATGACGTGCCATTCATCGCTTGACCCGATGGCCTATACCTTCCGCAGTTTCGCTTCTTACAGAACGAGTCCGAACAGCAATGTCAGCAGCAATGCCTTACCAAGCCCGGAGGCTATTCGCGGTTACGGGTCATCGGTTATCGGTATGGCAAAACTTCCTGTTAATACTGCGAGTAAGCTCTTTACGTTAAATACTCCTACAGGAGAACTGAACTACCGTGATCACACCGGCGCGCTGGTGTCGCAACCGGTAAGCAGTAATATCGATCTTGGCCAGAAGCTCGCGCAGAGTAATGACTTTTATCGTTGTGTGGCAAAACGGTATTACGAATTTTTTACCGGCTTTAAAGTTAATTTGTCTGTCGCAAATATTATTCCTGAAACAGATACACCGACAGCAAAATATCACCGTAAGCAGGTTTATGATATGGGCGCAAGACTGAAAACATCTCAGAACCTGAATAAGCTCATTCAGGAAATTCTTGCCAGCAACGCTTTCACTTACAGAAACTACCATGTTGAAAGTACGGGGCCGTAAATGAGTAAATCACAGCGTAGACAATTTTTAAAAGATGCTGCGAAAAGCCTTGGTTTACTGGGGCTAACGCCTGCACTTGCGAACGTCGTTGTGCAGGCACTTGCCTCGCAGGCGAAAGCCCAGGTTCTGCAAGGTTCAAATAAACGTTATATCTTCTTTTGCTTTCCGGGCGCGCCACCGCGATGGTTTTTTGATTTGCCACTGACGCCGAACGGGGCTACCGATACATTCTCACACGCCGCGCTGGGAACGTATGTCGGCACTGATGCTGGCATTGCAAAAGTGCAATACAAAACCTGGCAAGATCCGGTCAGTAGATACCATCTTCCACCGGTATGGGGAAGTAATCCGGCCGGCGGTGCCTTCACAAACTGTCTTGCAAATGCATTGTTTGTGCGTGGCCTTGATTTAGAGATTAATAATCACGTTCTTGGAAGGCTAAGAAATCAGTCGCCTATAATCGGCGGCCTTTCGATTGCGGGCGTACTGGCGCAGAAAACGGCGAATCCGTTTCCGGCAGCATCACTGGGAAGTATCACAGCGGCTTTTAAATCTGAAGCGCCGATTTCACCTGTTGAGTTAAACATGACGGTTTCGGCAACCGCAAATCCGATCAATACGTTAATGAGTTACTTTGCAGGTAAAGCGCCTGTAGAAAATCTGGCGACTGAAGATCTGCAAAATAAAATTAATCAGTATGCAGACAGCAACGAATTTTCAAAACCTCAGTTATTGGAATCAAAAGCCCGCGCTGACGACCTGATTAAAAAAGGTGTTGCAAACTTTACCCAGCAATGGCCGGATATTTTCGCAAAATATCAAGCTCTTGTTTCAAGTGCGATGAGCCGTACTAATACCGATAAATTTATGGCTAATGCCGTATTGAAACCGCCTCCACCGAGCGGTACTCCGCTAGTAAATGATGTGCGGTTGCGGTTTTCTGACGTGGATAGCGTAAATCCCGACATTGCAGATCTTCGCAATATGATTAATCCTGCAACCACAGTTCCGAATCTGGCAGCGACATTTGCCGCTGTAGAAATTCTGATTACCTCGGGTTTGACCCAGGTTATTACGACAGATATTTCGGGATTGGCCGGCTTAAATAAAAATCTGGCGGGAACTAAATTTAATCTTAATAACGATCAGCACTTTGTGGGTACACTTGTCAGTACGATTGCCACAACTTATCTTTACCGTGCCGTGCTCAGTTGTACGGAAGAACTCATTAAAGTTTTTAAGGCAAAAGGCGACTGGGATGACACGGTAATTCAGTTCGGTTCTGAATTCAGCAGGACAGCCCGCGCCGACGGTGCCGGTTCTGACCACGGATTCAAAGGCGGGGCTGCGCTTGTGCTTTCAGGCATGATCAGCCGAACCACAGTGGTTGGAAATATTGAAAATGATTTAACGCCAACTTACCTCGGTTACTGGGGGCTGGCGGCTACACATCCGCTGACAGATCATGAGTATCCGATCAGAATAAATGATGTGGCAAAAACTGTTTGCGGTATGCTCGGTGTACGTAACGTCGCAAATAACGGTGTTTACCTTCTGAAAAATAACGGGTCTTCTTGGGAGGCCTTTCCAAACGGGGAGGCTAAAAATGTTAAAAAGACTTAGTCTTCTTAAAGCGGGAATGATTGTTTTCGCTGCGGCTGCGGTTTTCACCTTTCAAAACTGTTCGCAAAAAAGCGAAGACCCCGAGTTACTGAATCAACTGGCGATTGCGCCTGAAATTGATCAAGAGCATGATGACGAAGACCATGATCTTCCAACACCTCCGGCTGAATCGCTTGAAGAAATCAAATCGATGATGGACCGGAACTTATTGGTCAGCATGTTTAGCGATATCTTTGGGCCTGAAGTTCATAGATTCAGTTCCATCAAAAGAATCAAAGCAGAAAAGGCCATCTTCGGCGGCCCATGCTCCGTCTATGATCAATTCAACTCTGTACGCGCCGGAAATAAAATTGATGCAGCGGCAACCCCGTGTGCGCATCTGCAGTCGTCTAACAGTTTAATGGCTCCCATTGACCCTGCTGCGAACGTTCTGCAGCAGGCACTTATCAATAATGCCTGTAATGACAGTGTTGATAACGCCACTTCATTTGCTTACATCGTTAAGCAAATCAAAGAAGATCCGGCGGTCACTATTCCAGCAAACAGTTCGGAAAACGCAGCAAAGCTTTTTTCTTTATTCTACCGCGGTAAGCCAGTGCCTCCGGTTGAGGTGTCAGATGCGATTCAACTGCTGGTGGGCCAGCCGGCTTCACTCGCAGGGTGGAAGTCCGCAATTCTTAATATTTGTTTATCAAGTCATTGGCAGGCCCTATAATGCGTTTACTGGCTGTTCTTCTTTTTTTAATTTCAACAGAGCTGCAGGCACAGCAGATCTTACCGCTTTTTCAGAACGACAGTCTTCGAACATTTGTTACGATGCCGTTTCGTCTTCGAAAATCCACAAGCGAAGGTATTCCGATTGTCAGCATAAAGCTTGTGAGCGCCTTAAGCGAATGTAAAGCGATGATTGATCCGAATATAACCTCAAACTTTTTGATTCGCTGTGAATCTCCGGCATCTGTCAGTGTTGATGTATACTTCGAATTCAACGGCGTGATTCAGAAGATCCGTTATGGGCCGCTGACAGTAGCGCAGATCTCAGATACGGGAGTGGTCGTTCAGCCACCGGCAGTAACCGACAAATACAAGACCGGCCGCGAACTTTTTGCGGCTAAATGTATGGAGTGTCACCAAAGTCCTTATGAAAAAGAGAACAAATCATTTACGCAGATTAAGCAGTCCATCCAGAGCGTAGGAGAGATGAATAAGTTGAATGTTTTAACGGATGCGCAGATTCAGGCGATCAGAGATTATCTTAACCATTTGGATTAGAATGAAGAAGTTTGTTAAAGTACTTTTTTTAATTTTTGCAGTAACCGGTGTGGTGGCGCAGTTTCAGAATTGCGCCAAAAAAGAAGCTGCATTTACAGATGAAATTGTTGAAGAAACATTCTCGTTTTTTTCGTACCGGTATGAAAAAGCGACTCCTATCTACTACGAATTGCAGATTATTCCTGTTTCAAGCGATGCTACTTATCAAACTTATAAATTAATTCTGTTTGCGGCCAACTCAGACGGCGGTGCTGCTGATATTCAGTATGAGTTTGAGATTTTCGACAGCGCCGGAAAAAGCATGTGCGCTTTAAAAACGGGTAGTCTCAGTGGCGGCGTCAGCCGGGTTGAAGAGTCGTGTATAGCACTGAAAGCGTCGGTTCTTGGCCGCGCCCTTGTGAAAGTCAGAAATCCCGGCGGTGCCTGGGAAGTGCTAAATGAATCTTACATTAACTAGATAATCTGTTTCTATTTTGAGCCTTTTTCAGATTCATATCGAACACCGTAGCCCACAGAAAATAAAGAAATTAGAGCTGGTATTGCGGGCTTTATACTCTATAACTGAGTATACACCCGCTGAAGGAGCTCAAAATGGCAAAAGATGATTTAGTTACTTTAAATGGAAAAGTGAATGACCTTTCAGGCGGCGGAACTTATCACATCACACTTGAAAACGGTGTAAACGTAAAAGCCCGTTTGTGCGGTAAGATGAAAAGATTCAACATCAAAGTTATCGTTGGCGACAGTGTTTCTGTCGGCCTTTCTCCGTATGATCCCACTCATGGTTTGATCACACACCGAATGAAAATCATTAAGTAGAGCGAAAAAGTCACACTCGCTCGCATAAGAAGTTATTATAGATATTTAAAAGTCACACTAGGCTAAAGATTAAGCGCGTCTACCTGTAGACGCTTAAAAAGACACGTGAATCTCCTAAACGTTTTTTCTTTATTCTTTCGTACTCAACAAAAATCAGAAGAGTAAAATAGAGGTAAGACAGTTTTTTTTGAAAAGAGATGAACTCTTTTCGAAAGGAGATCAAATATGATCATCAAAAAACAGATAACCACAATTGCTATCTTCGCTGTAGTCAGCGTTGGTACCGTAACCGCGCAAGCTAACACCGTCTTCGGATCGGCTATAGGCGCAGCCGTCGGTTCAGCCATCGGCCAGCAGGCTAACGGAAGAGACGGGGCCGTCATAGGCGGTGCGATTGGTGGCGCGATCGGCGCGGCAGCAGGGCATGATTATGAAAGCAATCATGGCGGCGGCGGTTTACGAACGCGAGTGGTTTACGAAGAGCGTGAGGTTCATCATCATCACAACCACTATTATCATTCTCGCAAACATCACCATCCCCGTGGCCATGCATATGGTTACTGGAAGAAGCGCCCAATAATTATTCAGAAGTATTATTATGGAAGTAACCGGTTTGATGGTTACAAGCGCTTGCACCCACGAAGTTAACTAATACAAAAATTCTTAGATCAACTGAGCCCCGCGATAAGCGGGGCTTTTTTTATTCTGATTCTTTACTCAAGCTAAAGAAACAACTCGTTTTTTTGTAAACAATTGAAATCAGTTGGTTGAATCGGCACTTTGACACCGAAACCGTGGCACTCCATTTGATAAGCGACATCAGAGGCTAAAACACTTTTCGGGGGAAAAATGAAAATATCTGTCGTGGCTGTTATTCCGCTGATTTCAGTGTTCATAATATCATCGGCAGCTTTTGCGGTAACAGCGGCACCTAAAAAATGTTCTGCCTCGTTAATTGCGGTTTATTCGCAAAAAATTTTGGATGAAGCCTTGCTGAAGACCGGTCAGTCACGCCGGCAGATATTAATTACATCTTTAATTAAGTTACGGGATCTTTGCGCTGTTAATGATGATGGATCTGAACTGGCAGAATACTTTCCGGAAAAGATTCACGACAGCGTAGAGATTTCTCTAGATATCGAAAACAGATTTCCGGCTTGGGACGGGGGATTTGCAGCCACCGCAGTTGCGGATGTGCGAAAGCTGGCAAAAAATTACGTACAAAGTGCAAAGCCTACTTCTCATTGCCTGGCTGACAGAACCACAACATCCGGAATCACGGCTTTGTATGCTGACCGTTTTCACGAAGAGTTTATTGGCTTTCTTCAAGAGAGCGCGCGCGTACACATTCTGCACCCTCATTTGTTGCGCTCAAGCCTGAGTGGCGCGGTCATTAAAGTGCAAGTGATTTCAAATACGAATGACGATGGCGATCACGCTCACGAAGGCCGAACGGGTTTTATCAGCGCAGCAGATACCGATTGGAATGAGGATTGTCTTTAGTGCGCCACAGCTAGTGAGACAGCTCCGCAGGATATGAGTCTTCTGCATCTTTTTCAAATTCTTCAATTTTTTTCTGAGCTAAAGTTGTACCTGTTACAGGTTTGGTAGGCTGAACATCTGCGCGCTTAAGAAATTCGGCAAAGAACAGTCCCAGCACGGCATAGGCGAAAAATAAATAAAAGCCGGGCTGAAGTGAAGTTCCGTTGGTGGTCATGAAATCCATTTCTTCTGATAGGGAGTTAAGCTTTCCGATCTGGCTGGCGATAACTCCGTTGAAGCCAACGTACGCCATGAAGATAGCAACCACAATGACGTCCGTCATTGACCACTTGCCGGATTTCAAAACAAAAAATTGCACCCACTTTTTTTGTTTCAGATTGCGGAAGTTAAAGTAATAGATAAACGAGGCCACCATTTTAGTTAACGGAAAGAAGACACTGAAGGTGACAACCAATATACCTACGATCTTCATTTCAAGTTTTGAATGTGTGATCATCAGCCAAAAAACATCCAGTACGCTTTTACTCTGAAAGTACAGCACCTGATTCGTGAAGCTGATGGTATGATCGAGTAAGACGAAGCTCATCTCGGTGATTTTGGCCTCCATGTCAATCATGGGGGTAGTGACACCCGCTACCAGAAGTAAAAATAATGAGGCAAGTAAAAAATAGTACTGGGACTTCACAATGGGCCCGCGGTTAAAACCTGTGATTACAAAAAGCACGACGACTAAAAAAATAACCAGCCAGGTTTCGGCGTAAATGACTTCTTCTTTCAATTCAATCATGTCTTCAATTTTTACCCGTGCGACATCGACATTTTTTGTTTCGAGTTTTTGCAGAATTTCGTTGCGGCGTGTGACATCCATCTCTTGAAAGGTTTTTTGAAAATAGGTGTCGACCTTTTCTTTCAGCATGGCTTTTATTCGTTTTTCGTTTCTGGGTTTGGTAGTCTGCGCGATGATGGCGTCTGCATATTCCGGAATACCTGACTTGATGTCGTCGACATCAACGAAAGCGTTTATGAAAGTCTGCTTCAGCTTTCCTTTAAAGGATTCCTGGTTTTTTTCTTTGATTTTGTTGTTAACTTTATCGATCAGAACGCTCAGCTGAGATTCAAGATATTTTTTAAGTTCGCGTTTATTTTTATTCGTTAGATTAAACTCAGACACTTCCTGTGAAATGATGGGCGCCAGGCGCTTTTTCCATTCTCTTGTGCTGAAAATTCCGTACTTAATGTGGTTAAGCTCTACATAGTCGTACTTCAGAGTTTGAAGGGCTAACGACTGCGAAATGATAAGATAATCCAAAAGCACAGTGGCGATGAGAATCAATATAAAAAGGGGCGATTTGACTTGATTGAACAAATTTGACTCTCTTTAAGCACTCTCAGAAAGATTAGTTACCGTACTTTTCCACACCTAGACTATTCAGCAGTTTTTGTGCCTTTAAATCCCGTGACGCCGGGAGAAAAATACGCAGAACAAAAGCTGCCCAAAAAACACTTGCAGGACTGGACTTTGGTTTTTATGAGACGAACTAAAGTCCAGCCGGCGGCTTCACCACAATCAGATTTAGACTTGCGGTGGATATGGGGCGCACCTATCCTAAAAGGGTACAGATTATCATTATATATAGAGGAGAATCAGGAATGAAATACAGATTTCTTTCAACGGCCGTTATTGCGTCTTTAGGGTTTTACGCCTGCACGACAAAACCAACTAATACGGTACAAACAGGCGGTGGCGCAGACACTGTTACGGTAACTGTTGCAACTGAAGTGGTAAAGCAGCGTTTTCCGGCAAACGTGTCGGCACCTGCGATGACAGCGGCTAACAAAACACTTTGGAGCAAGTATTGCGTTGGTACACCTGATTCCACAGATTCTCCAAAACCGAAATATGCAAATAAAGATGTAGCAGCAGCAGCGGCGAAATTAAGTAAAGTGGCGCCGATCAGTTTTTATTACTACAGCGGTCCGCTTAATGCCTACGGTTTGAAAAAAGGCCAAGAGGCTGTGTTAACAGGAGCACCGGCCGGCACGACCGATATGGCTCACAACTTCTTATCACTTTTGTGCGGTGAGTTCCGTGACCGTGCAACGATGATTGAAGCTAAAATTAAATGGGTAAATACAATCAATAAATTAGCGGTCGCAGACAATCCTAAGCCGTTTGATTTAAAGAAAAGTATCTGGTCGCAAATCACCGCTAGCCAGTACAACCCCTATTTAGTGATCAGCCAGCAGTTGTTCTTGAGAAAACGTGAAGACCTTGCAGCAGCAGGTAACCGTCATATGAAACTTAATAACAGCCAGGTGGTTGAGCCGATCGATACACCGGTTAACGGCCAAACAGTTTGTGAAACTAATTTTATCTTTTCTGAGTTAATCAAAAAAGGTCAGACGACATTAACGGCGGCTCAATGGCCTGAATACAAAACAAAATATGCGGCTTTTGCTGCAAAATGTTCTGCGAACGACAAAAACTACATCTATGCCTTCCGTGGAGATTCTAACTTTAAACCGAACTCTCCTGAATCTAACGGTATGATCTGGCATTCAAGTTCTGTAACTAATAACTGTCAGACAACTACAAAAGCTAAAACAAATGAAAATGTTAACAAGCTGACAACGGATCAGGATTGCGCTAATTACTTCCGCGCTCCTTTCTTTAGCCGTATGAATGCGGCCCGTTCCGGTTTAGCAACGTGGATGATGCGTGATCCGAAGCATGACCGCGTATTCTCTAACAGCAGCTCTCCGATGTTTGTTATTGCAACTCCGCAGTTAAAAGCCGGCCCGTTGGAATTTAAATTCTCTCAGGCACCGGGCGAAAAATTAGCGGACTTCATGCCGATCAACTGGGCCGCTCCTGATTTAGGTTTTAATGCGGCGGCAGCAGGTTCGCAGGATTTTATTTACTCGCGTATCCGTGACGGTGTTAACCGCCACACTGACTGGTATGCAAGCGGTTACTACGACGAAGCAGTTGTTCCAAGAAAAATGGGCGACCGTGAGATTTCTCAGTACAAAACCGAAGCTTACTCTCCGTTCGTAGCATCAAGTTACGTGATGGCAGCGTCAGATGAATTTACATCACCGGGTGTGACTGTGTCTTCACAAAGTGACGGCCGTAAACACTGGATGTTCGTATTCAAAGTTCATAAAGATAACTGGTACACGCCTGAGTCTGTAAAAGCAGGTGTGCCTGTTGATTTCAACAAGCACTGGTTCGACGAAACATCTTTCGGAACGAACAGCTTAGCTGACAAAGAACGCGCATGGGACCGTTTGGGTTCGCCTGCTGAAACCGCTTACACAACATTACTCACCCTTGCGGACCTGCAACAGGCGGCCAATGGGTTGTCGGTTCAGGCGAAGTGGTGGATGACAGCCAGCCGGTTCCGGCTGCACCAAAGAAAAGCTGTTACGAGTACGAAGATCCATCGTAATAATTACTGAAATTAATTTTCTAAAAGGCGCCGGCATGGCGCCTTTTCTTTTCTGATTCTTTAAAATGAATAGCTAAAACCGGCCGAATATAATGTGCGGTCGTACTTATAAATATCAGTAATATTGGATTCATTTAATGTGTAGCTTGCACTTAGCAGCGCAGACAAAGATTCGCTCATTTGTATCGTCTGTTCCCACTGAGCCGTTGAATGAAAATCCAGCCTTTTTGTTCCCAGGCGTTCGTTAAAGCTGATGTAGGAATAAGATAGGCTCACTGTCGCCTGATTTTTTGGTGAGAAGTAAAACTGGTTTGCCGCGGTGATTTGCGCTGCTAAATTTCTGTACTCGTTACCTGTTGAATAACGGCCCTTCAGTCCAACGCCAAGTGCGGGATTAAAATAAAATTTTTTCGAATCCCAGTTTTTAATGAAGTGAACTCCTGCTTCAAATCCTGATTTTTTCATGAAATCAGAAAATGCAGGATCCTGCAGGAAGTTTTCGTAACGTAAAAAATAGTCAGAAGTGAATGTTGAGCGCTCACTGTTGCGGAGTTTTCGGCTGTAGCCCGCACCCACCGCCAAACTGTAAGGGCCGAACGCCCCTTTGCCCGACGATGGATTTACCTGATACTGAAAATTAGAATTTACATTCACTCTGTAAGATTGGCTGCTTGCAGAGTAGGGTTTTATATTCCAAAGATAATTTAAGTCATTGGTGATAAACTGGCCTGTTTCGGTTTCACGGTTTTCGTTTAAATTTCCTGTTAGCTGATACGCCCATACTTCCTGCAAATCTTCAAAATAGCCTTCAGCATGGCCGAATAATCCTTTGAAAGTTACTTTGTTCGAGGCTTTACCACTGAACAAATCTGCTACGCTTCCGCTGGCAGGTACCGAAAGCACATTGCTGTCGGCAGTTAAGATGAGCGCCACATTACGGAAGTACTGAGGTGTGTTTAATGTCTGAACGTTTTCATTAATTTTATTTCGGGTTTCGCTGCGGTTTTTTTGTAAATCTTCTGTTAGAGCGATAACACCTTCGTCAGCCTCATCCGAGTAATTTTTGGCTTCTCCCAGATAAAATATAGCCTCTTCGAAATTTTGCTGTTTGGAGTAAATTTCTGAAAGATATAATGCCGAAATGGCTTTTAAGGGAACCGCGCTGGATCTCAGCACGGATTGGAAGTCATTCATAGCGAATGCGTACTTTTCATTTTGGTAGTTAATGAGTGCCCTGAAAAAGTAAGAAGCCCCGGAATTAAAATTTACAGAAATACAAAATGTAAAATATTTTTGGCTGGAGTCATAATTTTTTGCCTGGTACTCCAACACCCCGAGGTCGAAGTAAGCGCCAACCGCTTCAACGGGTTTTAAGCCGGCTTCAGATACCTGTTGTGTGATGTATTTGTATGTTTTAATTGCTTCGTGATTACTACCACTGGACTTTTGTATGAGAGCCTTCAGTTCAAGGCTTTTTTGATTTTCAGTTTTGCCGATGATTTCATTTATGAGCTCAAGTGCTTCAGGCCATTTTTTTTGGTGAAAAAGCAAAACAGCTTCAGAATACTTTTCTTCAAGTTCACGTGGCGGCTCTTTTAAAAAGGTAACCCGACCTAACGCTTGGCTGGAAAGCAGGGAACAGAGCAGGACTGCAAAAAAATAATTTCTAGTGATGTGAAACTCCCTGAAAGTTATGCTAGCATTTACAAAGTGATCAAGGCAACGACTGCAGCAGCTATTCTTCTACTCTTGTTCAGCGGAAACAATTCCTTCGCTCAAATCATTGGCAAAGCCATCAGCCTCGAAAGTGACGTTAAAATTGTTCGTGGCAGTGTTACAACGAATGCGAAGCCTTCGGAAAACATCGGCGTAGGTGACGTCGTTCTGACAGGCACACGTAGCAGCGCCAGATTTTTAATGAACGACAGCACAATCATCGACATTAAAGAAAGCAGCCGATTTGTTTTTGACAAACTTAATACGGATTTAGAATCCAGAGAAGCTGAATTCAGTCTTGATTTCGGAAAAGTCAGGGCATCCGTGAACAGGAAGATTCAGTCAGGTAAACAATATAAGATTAAAACGAAGGCCACGGTGTTTGCTGTTCGAGGAACTGACTTTACCGTCAGCGAATCGGCAAGTGGCACCAATCTTACGGTTTTTGAAGGAAATGTTTTAGGTAGCGGGAACGGAATAGAGGAAGCCGTTAGTGCCGGTGTTGAGCTGGCGTTAAACGAGGGCATCGCGAAGCGAAAGTCGTTATCTAAGGCTGAAGTAGACGCCGTATTTGCCGCCAGTAGGGCCGAAGACATGACTTTTACGCAGAGTCTAGTCATTGGTGATTTTCGGGTGAGCCGAAATTTCGGAAGCTCTACTGTTAACGCTGTTTCTAAATTAGTCGCAACACCACTAGTACAAATTCCCGCCAGTGCGTTTAAGGTTCCAGGAATTAATCCTCTTAATGCCAGCGCGGTTTCTCCTGGCATATTGAATTATGTCATCACAAATATTGGAGTGAAAATCCAGTGAAATTGGCCGTCTTTATCTTATTCGTTGCTTTCAGCGTTGCCAATTCAAGCTGTACTTTGAATCCGCTGAACGGATTTTTAGGCACGCTCAACGTGAAACTTATTTCTCCTCCCGGGGCTAGACAAGCAAGAGCGCCAGTGCAGATTCAGGCCGTGGTGCCTACTGATGTTCCCACCAAAGCTATTGATTTTGATTGTGTTGCGTTCAACGTAACAGGTTATGGTATTGAAGAAAAAACTAATGTGGCGGGCTCAGAGGTACCTCTGGAAGCCATGCGAATAGGTTTTGAGTCACCGATGGAAGATCCGGCCTTAAATGCGTCACTTGTATTCAATGTTCAAGTTCCCAGTTTACTTGGAGTTGATCCGCAATTGCAGAGCAGAGTCGTGCAAATTTTCGGCGTCTATACTTCACTTGCAGATAAAACCAGTTGCAGAGGAAAAGTTCTTTCAGACTTTCTTGTTAACGAAGACCCCAATGCGGCAGTTTACTTAGTGGGTGCAGGGAATTATCCATCTGAAGATTCGAGCTGTTCTTCGGGCGAGCTCTGCATTGAAGACATAGTGGCCAGCAATGGTGCCGGTTCAGAATTAATTTTCAAAAATCTTTTTGACGGTAATCCCATTCGCCCGGAGTTTGTATACTCAAGCACAACTTTAGGCCCCGCCGGTTTTTCTGACAGCGATCTATATGTAGGTGGCCGCCAAAGTTTGAATTCTAATGTGGGAACGTTTGAATCGAAACCACAACTTGATAACAGCATGGCGCGACTGGATTTTTATTTTAAAATTTCAGAATATGTAAGGACACGTGCGACGAACAGCGTCGACCTGCAGTTCGGTGCTTTGTCGGCACCGGAGTACTCTACAAGCGGAGCATTTTGTACTTCAACAGCGTTGGGGAGTTATTCGACCGTTCAATTCAAAATCTGGAATGGTAGAGATCTAACTTGGGAAGACCCACCAAGGCTCGGTTCAAGCGGAGTATTACAGGTGACGAACGCAAACTCCATCAGTTATCAAATAAGTTTCGTTAAATTGAACGACAGCACGGTTCAAAGTGAAGTAATAGATGGATCTGAATATTTAATTTTAAGTGCCAGGTCGTTAAATAACAGCTGCTCAAGTGTGCGTACCGGACAACCGGCTTTAGATTTTATAGTTCTTTAGTTATTGCAGACGCAAAAGTCCATATGAAGTTCCGAGGAGAAGCCCGAAATTCTCGACGTATTTAATTCCGCGAATCTGATAGGCGCGGATTCTCGCGGCACCGTCAATTGCTCCTAATATGTGTTTGTTGCTCGCTGTCAGAATTGTTTTCATAGTGTTTATCTCGCCGGTTGCAGGGTCAAAAATTCTGATTTTCACCTGGTCACCGTCGAACTCATCTGCCAGCATCAATTTTGTTCCGTAGGTTGTAATAGATTTAACAATATTTAAGGTTGCTGCATTACCTACGCCGTCAACACTTTCTTCTCCGTAGGCAGGTAGATCCGCTATATCACCTAGGACTGTCGTTACCTCAAAGTTTCCGCTGCCGAGATCAATCTTGCGGATAGCCCCTCCATATGAGTCTTCGTCGAAGACGTAAAGTTTGTCACCAAGTAGCTCCGCTGCTGTCATTTGATCAAATGTGCCGGCAGGCCCATTGCCATCAGCCATTGCGCCGGAGTTGTAAGTTCCTGCGACCGCTGTAATTGCAGGTGTGGTTAAATTAATTTCGTAAATGACGTCCCAGTCAATGACGTAAAGCTTGTCATTTAAAAGAAAAATGTGGGTAATTAGATAAAAGTTGTCACCTAAAGGATCTCCGGGTGCATATGTATTTGAATCTGCTGGAACTCGACCTGCAATAACTGTAATGGCCCCACTTGATAGATCCATTTTGCCGATGGCTCTGTCGGAAAGACAAAAGTAGGCAATGTTTCCGCTTTTAACAAGACACTGTGGATTGCTGAGAGTTGCCAGCAAAGGGTTCGGGTCTGTTACGTCCGGCCCGGAGTTCACACCCGTTCCTACAATTGTCTCTGACTCGAAAGTGGAAAGATTTATTTTTTTAAATTTGTGGCCATCATAATCTACCGTGTATAGATAGTTGCCATCCACAGCCATTTGCGATGCACCTTTGCTGTCTCCATTATTTGCAAAACCGTCAGCATTGGTTGAAGGAAAGGTGAGCTTTCCGACAACAAGGCTTAAGCGGGAATAAGCGAGCTTGTCATAAGTCACAAAGTCCGAGTCGGTTTTCCCGTCAAAGCCGGTAACCTCGATAGCGAAAGTTCCTTCGGCAGAAGCAGGAGCTAAACATTGAAGCTGAGTCGTGCCTGTTAAACTCATGACCAAACAGTTCGAACCATTAATTTTTACACTGATACCGGGAGCAAAATTTTCTCCGGTAATTTCAACTGTCGTACCTCCGCCGGTGAAGAGTTGAGACGGTTCGACGCCTGAAATGACTGGTGCAGGGTAAGGAGTTAACTGAGCTTCGATGGCTTCTAAGTCGGGTTTTAAAGTACAGGAAAAAAAAGCAGACAACTGAAATAAAAGAAAAATTATCGATGTAATTTTCATTGTTTGATGCTGCCCCTGTATGCTCTAATTACTCAAAACCTATCGACAATTGAAAGTGATTAATGAAGGTCAGTCTTAAAATAATACATTGGTTTTTAGCTGTCTTAATGTGTTCTTTGTTTGTATGGCAATCCTATTCCGGCGAGGAATTTGCGTGGATGCATGGAATTTCGGATTACAAGTTTCGTCTTCGCAGTGGTACGCACTTAAAAAACAATTTAGTGCTCGTAGAAGTCGACAACAGGACTTTAGAGCAGTTTTCTGAATTTGGGCGCTGGCCCTGGCAGCGCGACCCTCAGGCCTTTTTGATTTACAGTTTATTGAAATATAATCCTTCGGTTTTGGTTTTGGATATCATTTATTCTGAAGCGGAAGGTGTTCGTATTCCGGTTGAGCTTGAAAGTGATCTTCGAAGAATGGGCCGTGCGGATTTAGCCGACCGCTATTCTCCAGATGCTAAACTGGTAAAGATCATTAATAATTATTCAAAAAAAATAGTGTTAGCCGGCGGTGCGGAAGGTCTTTGTTTCAGTGATTGCGATAAGGCAGAACCAAGTCCGGAGCTACTGCGCTGGGCAGGCGATTTTAAGCCATCATCGCCTTTCATAGAAAACCCATTATTGAATTTAAGTGAATATAATTCTGTGGCTTCACACTTCGGATTTTCTGTGGCGCAAGCGGGGCGGGACGGCGTCTTACGCCGTGTGTTTTTATATTATAACTACGGAACGCATTCATTTCCTTCGTTGGCCGTTAGCGCTGCCAAAGCTATTAATCCGAATGTTGAATTTTCTGCCGCGGGTCCGCAGTTAAATTTTCGTGACAATATCGGGAAAGATCACGCCCTTAGTGCTGCCGAAATTCTAATGGCCGAACAGGATTCTGAAAGTGGTAAGCGCCTAAAGAAAACTATTGCTCAGCGACTGGAAAACCGAATTGTCGTTTTGGGAGTGACTGCATCTGCCGCAGGCGACTTTCATGCCACGCCGGCGGGGCTGCTTTCAGGCCCTGAGATACTGACGACTACGATCGACAATTTGCTATCGAACGATTTCTTTCAGCTTCCGTCACATTTGTTGACGACAATTTTAATTCTTATCGTGTTGTTATTTTTGGCGCTGATTGAAAAACTAAAAGAAAGCTCTACTTCTTTGCGGCTGATGGTCTTATTTTTGGTGATGTTTGGTCTGATGGCAGCTGCTGATGCGATCTGTTTTAGCCGCTACATTAATCTGCCTTCTTTGTGGCTGTACCTATTACTGCTAGTTTCGGTGTTTATAACGTTGTATCAAAAATACAGTATCGCAGAGGCGCAAAAAGCATTTATTAAATCGGCGTTTTCTAAATATGTTTCGCCTGCATATGTAAACGAGCTGGTTAAAAATCCGGAAAAACTGAAAGTGGGCGGAGTTAAGAAAGACCTCACTATTATGTTTTCGGACATCAGAGGTTTTACATCCTTTTCTGAAAAGATGGATGCAAAAATTTTAGGGGAGTTTTTAAATGAATATTTGGATGCGATGACTGAAATTGTTTTTGCATCCCGGGGGACATTAGACAAATACATTGGTGATGCCGTTATGGCCTTCTGGGGAGATCCTCTTGATGCCACAGACCATGCGAGTTGCGCTTGTGAGTCGGCGATTAAAATGATGATCTGGATCCGCCAAAAGCAGGATTATTTCTTGCAGAAATACGGGGTGGATCTGCAGGTAGGGATAGGTATTCATACAGGTCCCGTAAGTGTTGGCAACCTGGGGTCAAGTAAGAGTCTGGGCTACACGGTAATTGGAGATGTGGTGAATTTTACGTCGCGGCTGGAAGGTGCAACAAAAGAGTATGGCGTTTCAATACTCAGTACCGAAGAAACAATTAAAGAAATCAAAAAATCTGGAAGGCCAGTACCGCCATTCCGAGAGCTAGATTATCTTGGCGTAAAAGGAAAAAAAGAACCCGTAAAGATTGTTCAGATCTTTGAGACTCAGCCGGCACCGCAGATTTTACCAAATTTCAACCGGGCAAGAGAACAGTATTTATTGAGAAACTGGTCTGAAGCCATTTTGCTGTTCGAAAAATGTGGAGATGACAAACCCAGCCGCATTTTTATTGAAAGATGCCGCCACTTTCAAACTAATCCGCCACCTGACAATTGGGACGGGAGTTGGAAACTCACAAATAAATAGGCGGAGTGCCCGCTACCACAAAGGTCCAGATGAAGGCTTTTCTTTTATTTTGCAGTAACTATCCTTGAAGGCTAAACTCTTTTTATGTGCCAATTACTTGGAATGAACGCCAACACTCCGACTGATATTTGTTTTTCTTTCACCGGTTTTCAAAAACGGGGCGGTGCCACCGACGTTCACGCTGACGGGTGGGGCATT
>JAJFMT010000030.1 GCA_020696855.1 Pseudobdellovibrio sp. | reverse complement strand
TGAATTCGGTTTGAATCACTTAAAATACCTTGAAGATGTTACCGGCGAAAAAGCTATTCAATTTGCTTTGGATAACAATAAGGTCACTGATCAGCGATTGAAGTCTGATCCGCGCTATCAGAAGACTTATGACGAAGTCTTTAAAATATTATCGGCTAAAGATAAGCTCCCGAACTTTTACATAATGGCGGGTGAAATCTATAACCTTTGGCAGGACGATGTTCATGTCAGAGGGATATTCAGAAAATCCAGTATTTCTTCTTTTAATACCGGAAAACCTTCTTGGGTAACTGTCCTTGATATTGACCAGCTTTCAGCAAAAGAAAATAAAGCCTGGGTGTTCAAAGGTGTTCACTGTTTACAACCGGATTACACACTTTGCTTAGTCAGTTTATCTGACGGTGGAAAAGACGCCACCGTACTGCGGGAATTTAATTTAAAAACATTTGAATTTATTGCTAACGGATTTTTTATTCCGGAATCAAAAAGTAATGCCACTTGGCTGGACGAAAATACATTATTGGTAGGGGACGCGACCAATCCCCAATCCCTCACCGCCTCCGGCTACCCGGCTCAAATCAAATTATTAAAACGCGGAACCGAGCTTTCAAAAGCACCGGTTATGTTTACCTGCAGTCCCGGAGCAATGTCAGCTTATGCAGATTCACAGTTAATCGATGACGTTCGTTACACAACAGTGGTCGATCAGCTATCGTTTTATGAATCCGATACTTACTTAGTCGACTCAGAAAAAAACAAATTAAATAAACTTCCTATTCCAAGAAGCGCAAACTTAGAATCCATCTTTAAAGGCCAGGTTCTTTTCTCGACACGAAATGCTTTAGATGAATTCCGTGCCGGAAGCATTTTATCATTCCCTGTCGCAGATATCGGAAAGTATAAAGTCTCGTATCAGTCAGTCTTTAAACCAACGGCTAAAAAGTTCTATGAAACTTACAGTCTGGCTCCGTCGAAAGATCACCTTTACGTTCAGGTGCTGAACGATGTGAAGTCGCAAGTATTAAAATACACGTTCAATGACGGCAATTGGTCATCTGAGCCTGTAAAAATCGGAGACGCTAACGGAAACTTAGGGATTACCTCTTTAAACCGTTTGTCGAATGATGTGTACTTTACCTATTATGACTTTCTGACTCCCCCGTCTGTTTATAATGTTAATGAAGCTTCTAAATTGCCGGCGAAGAAGATTCTTGAAACGCCAAAGCGTTTTGATTCTTCAAACTTAAAAATTTCTCAGTACAAAGCAAAAAGTAAAGACGGCACTATGATTCCGTACTTTGTTGTTGCACCGAAAAACATGAAGCTTGACGGCAGTAACCCGACATTACTTTACGGATACGGTGGCTTTGAAATTCCGATGCTGGCTAATTACTCGGGCTCAATCGGTAAAGCGTGGTTAGAAAAAGGCGGAGTTTATGTGCTGGCGAACCTTCGCGGCGGCGGCGAATACGGCCCGAACTGGCATCAATCCGTATTAAAAGAAAACCGTCACAAAGTTTTCGAAGATTTTTATGCTATTGCTGAAGATCTCATAAAGAAAAAAATCACGTCTTCTAAACACTTAGGAATCAAAGGCGGCTCAAACGGCGGGCTTTTAACATCTGTTGCGTTTGTTCAACGACCGGAGTTGTTTGAAGCTGTGATCAGTGAAGTTCCGCTTGCGAACATGATGGAATATCACCGGTGGCTGGCCGGCGCCAGCTGGGCTGAAGAGTATGGAACTTCTGATGATCCTGCGATGAAGAAATATTTATTAACGTACTCTCCGTTACATAATTTAAAAAAAGAAGCCAAGTATCCGGAAGTTTTTTATTTAACGAGCACCAAAGATGACCGGGTTCACCCCGGCCACGCCAGACAAATGGTGGCGAGAATGAAAGAACTAGGTCACCCCGTTCTTTACAATGAAAACACCGATGGCGGCCATGGCCGTGCAACTAACATGAAAGAAATGGCTGAGTTTCTTGCTTTAGAATTCACGTATCTGTATCAAAAACTGATGAAATAAGACCTGGTGGCAATTTGAATGACAGTTAAGCTGTTCAAATGCCACCATAGTTAAATGTGGTTACTGATCAAGATTATAATTACTGTCATTGCGTTTGTTATCAGATTTTTCGGAAAGCACTTTCAGCGCAAAAGCAGTTTTGATAGAGAGTTTGAAGGCGTCCCGTATCTTGTAAAAGAACACCGTAATAAAACCAATATTACCGCGACTGATATCAAAATACCGTTCGAGTGCGGTTCTGTATTCAAAATTACTAAAGAAGGATCACTGGACCGGCTCTTCAAAACTTTAGGGCTGGCAGAAGAGTTTCAAACCGGTGACGAAGCGTTTGATCAATCTTACTATTTAGCTACAGATTGCTCTGCATTCAGGGCAGAAGTTAAGTTAGATCAGGCGACCCGAAAACTCGTTAAAGAACAATTTTTACTTGGTTGTGATTATATCTTTTGCGACGGATTTACTTTAACGATTCGCTATAAAGGTAGTCTTCCCGTCCCGGAAATTAACGCAGCTGAAGCCGCTATCAAGCTCTTCAGACAAATATCAGACCTGGGCAGATTTAAGCCGCAATTTATTTCGGATCGCTTTCAGTTTAAGGTTTTAATTATTGAAGGCCTTATCTGGTCACTCGCAGCTTATGCGTTTACCGGCTTTTTTGAATTTATGTGGTTTCCTGAAGATATACACATTTACAAGTCTCAAATTTTCCAAAAGGGCCTGGTGCTAGGCAGCTTCGCAGCGGTTTTTTTATTGTTTCTGATTTTTCTTTTTATACGCGGGTCTTCCCGAAGCCACAGAATTCTGATCGAAAGCTTTTTTGTTCTGTGTTTTTCTCTGCCGTTGGGCGGGGTCAACTTCGCATCAGATCTCAATACTCACTTAGACAAATCAGAAACTAAAGTCCTGCAAGCAAAAGTCACTGATCGCTTTTTTCGTGTAAAAAGAACCAGAAAAGGCGGCACGACAACAAAATACTATCTTTCTGTTAAGTTTGAAAATCCTCAACCCTATGATAATTTTCCTTCAACCCTTCAGATTTCGTACGACAAATACAATCAAATGGCCGGTGCAAAGGAAGTTGAATTGAGAATTGGAAAAGGATATCTGGACTCCCCGTGGATCAAAAAAATCAACCGCACGGATTTTTAGTAAGAAAAGACGTAACTAGTTCATCCACTTTTTGAAGCCGAGCTTCAAAGCTTTCTCGAGGTCTTTCTGATCGATTTCATACACGTTAGAAAAACCTGTCGGAGCACCGCAAACCTGAATTCGCATCATCCCGTCATGCTTGTTCTCTGAAGAAAAAACTTCGATTCCATCGAGTTCTTTTTTCATAGTATCAAGGCTGACTTTACCGCCTTGCTCACACTGTAATGAACCGTCCAGTTTGTAGACAAATACACGGCTCGTAAGATCTTTTTTCTGCGAAGTCGTCTTTTCGTTTCCAGTCATGACAATGTCTTTTCTTTCTTCGATTTTACAAGCCTGATTCGCACAAGCGAATACACCCAAACAAGCAAACGTTAAAAACATATTTCTCATAATTTTACTCACAAACTACCTCAAATAAGGGATTTCATGACGAGTAGGAAACTCAGCACTGACTCCGTAAACGTTTGCCTCTCCCGATATAAAGTACAAATGACCTTCATGAACAGCCGGTTTGGAAAACACACCGCGGCCGGGCTCGAATGAACCCAAAACTTTTCCTGAATCTTTTTCAAAAAACATAAGTTTTCCCTGGGACTCACCGCTGACTAACAGATTGTTAAAGTTAATCGGATCTGTGTAGATTCCCATCTTTGTATCGCGCTTCCAAAGAAGACTTCCGTCTTTTTTACTTAAAGCCAGCAGTTCACCGCGAGAAGACGTCGTATAAACTTTATCCTCAATAACTAAAGGGGTACTTGAACCGCCGTAAGGAACTGACCAGATGATTTCACCTTTGTTTTTTGAAATACAGTAAAGTTTGTCGTCATAGCTGTTAATCAAAAGTACATCGTCAGAAACAACCGGGCTCGAATCGATATCTTTAAACTTTGTATTTCGGTTTAAAGTGATCTCCCACTGCTCTGTCCCCGTCTGTGCATTAAGAGCCACCAGAGACCCATCGCTGAAACCTACGTAAAGCATCCCGCCAACAAGCGCCGGCTTCGAGCCTCCGCGCACTGTCATGTTACTGCTGGTATCCTGGCGAGAGTAACTCCACATTTGCTTGCCTGAAACTCCGTCGACAGCGTACATCGACTGAGAACCAGCCATGAAATACAAAACACCTTCATCTAACAACGGTTCTGAAACGACTTCGGTTTTTGTATCGAATGTCCAGTTGATACGGCCATCAGGAAGATTCACCGAATACAACTTTCCGTCTAATCCCCCCACGAACAAAGTATCGCGGATGGCAGCGCCGCTGGCTTCTACACCGCGAGGAATGGCAATACGCCATTTTTCATTTTTTGTCTCAAGGTCGTAAGAAACAATTCCGTCCAGAGCATTTCCTACAACAATTGTTTTTTTATAAACAACCGGAGTCATGCGGTTTACTTTTCTGAACTGATAATTCTTTTCGGCCAGGGTATCTTGCACCCAGAAAGCAGAAACTTTTAAATCCGGCTTAGAAGAATCGACCGTCGCACAGCCGGACAATAATCCGGCAGCACCGATTAAAGCGACAGAAAACGCAAGAGAAAAATATTTAACTGAAAGCAATCTTAAGTACCGCTTGCTTTCTTGAACTGGATTAATCGTAAATATTTTTCGGCTTCTTTAGCAGTTGTCGACTGACCCATGCTTTCGTTAGGTGCCTGGGCCGCTAAATTAGTTAAAATCTCTTCAGCTTTTTTCAGATCATTTGTTTTTGAATAACATAAAGCCTGTTGCAGCTTCAGTTCAGAGTGAATAAAGGCTGCTTCTTTGCGGTCCAGAATTTTCTGCCATACGCCAATCGCTTCAGTGCATTTGTCTTTATCTGCCAGTAACTGACCGATTTGCTGTTGTATCAAAGTGTTAACAAGACCTTTCTCTTTGCTTTCAACTTTTTGCAGAGTTGAAAGAGCCTCATCAAACTTTTTCTCTTCAGTCATGAGTCCGGCTAAATGCAATGCTGCCATCTGCGCCGCTACTGAACGAGGATAATCAGCCATTACTTTTTCTAAATCTTTTTTTACAGTCGTAAAATCAACCGGCTCGTTCTTTTTAGCTTCAGCCGTTTTCGCGTCACCGGCCGGAGGGTTGGCCTGCTTTGCTTTTAATTCGTAAAGTTTCTTCTCAACGTTAAAGTATGCTTCCTGCGCTTTCTTTTCTTTTTCAGCAGAAAAGTGGCCAGTGAAGGCAACAGCAGCCCCACCGATTACAAGTGCGGCGAACACACCTACAAGAATCTTCCAGTTTGCTTCCAATGCTTTTGTCATAAAAATTTCCTTATCTGTTATAAACTTCTTTTAAAGTAGTGAACGAACGGCTTGATTTACCCGGATGCTTTTGTTTCAGACGTCCGATTGTTTCAATTCGCTCTTCTGCAACACGGTCAGCTGCCGTATGCGTACCGATGTTATCGCGCTTAGCGATTTCAATTACCTTTTTAACATTGTCATAAACTTTGCGTGTTTTTTCAAACGCACGGTCCGGAGAGTATCCTTCAAGCTCGACAAAAACGTTCATTAAGCCGCCGGCATTTACAACGTAGTCCGGAGCATAAAGAATTCCCAGTTCACGCAACTGATCACCGTGGCGAGGCTCTGCTAACTGATTGTTGGCTCCGCCCGCGATCACTTTACACTTAAACTGAGTAATCGTCTGATCATTAACAACAGCGCCCAGTGCGCATGGTGCCTGAATTTCACATTCAACACCCAGAATCTGGTCTGGAGCCACAACTTCGCATTTGTAAGCGTCGTGGTGATGTTTGACCCGTAACTGATCGATGTCAGATACGATAATTTTTGCGCCTTCTTCGTATAAATATTTAACAAGATTTGATCCAACGTTTCCAAGACCCTGAACCGCTACACGCATTCCTTTTAAAGAATCTGTTCCAAGTTTTTCGTGTGCAGCCGCTTTGATCCCCATCAACACACCATGTGCAGTGTAAGGAGACGGATCGCCTGAACCACCGAAGTCTTTCGGGATTCCGGTTACCCATTGCGTTTCCATGTAAACGTGTTCCATGTCCTGAACGCCGGTACCGACGTCTTCAGCCGTAATGTATTTTCCGTTAAGTGAATTCACATATTGGCCGAACGCACGGAAAAGCCCTTCCGTTTTTTGCGTACGCGGATCACCGATGATGACCGCTTTTCCGCCGCCAAGATTTAATCCGGCTGCCGCCGCTTTATAAGTCATGCCCTTTGATAAACGCAGAACATCTGTCAGCGCTTCTTCCTCGGTTTTGTAATTCCACATGCGGGTTCCGCCAAGCGCAGGCCCCAGTGATGTGTTGTGAATGGCAATGATTGCTTTTAATCCGACATTGGCGTCGTAACAGAAAACAACTTCTTCATGTTCGCCGTGCTTTTTGATGAACTCAAATGGCCCCATGTTTCGAACTCCTTACTCCGTATGTGAATGAGAGCTACGAGTGTGTCATTTTCCCCGTAAAAAACTAGCCGTTACACTTTGCGAAACAAAATTAAATTATTTGCCTTTTTGCAGGGATAAATCGCGGAATTCCATCGAAACATTTTGAATTTTTTCATCGAGATATTTGAGAGTGACTTGCTGAGTTTCCAGAGCCGGGTCCAGGTAACTTCTGTGCAGTTTGTAAGTTTTTTTCTGCCCGTCGCGAGTGCAGATAAACGTAGGCCAGGCCTCCAGCATCTGCTTTCCTTTTGACTTAACTTTCCGGAATAACAACTGTGCCTCGCAACCGCCGGAGGCTTCTGTTTCTGACTTAATTATCTGGTTAAGTGGGCCAGAAAGATCAAACTGACCGGTTAAATCTCCGGTCAGTTTAAGTACAACAGATATGTTTTCATGCATTGGGCCACAAAAAGAGACATTGGGCCACAGGAATGTAGCAAAAAGCAACGTAAGGAAGAGCTTAATTCGAACGGGCATTTCCCATTATTTCAATACTTCAAGCTCGCGATCAAGACGACTAAAGTCTTCTTCTTGAACCTGTTCTGAAGATTTAGCCTTTGATTTCTTGGCAATAACAACACTCAGGTTTAAGTCCGCATTAGCGCTGTCGCTGAGAACCAACTGATTGCCCTGCTTCTTCTTTTTCTTAAGAAGAGTCTCGTCTTCGATCTGAACCTGCTTTTTCGTTTCAAATTCAACAATCGGCAGCTCTTCTTCAGCGGATTTGGCTGGCGTCTGTTCAGCCTGTAAATTGAAGCTGAAAACCAATAGAGCTGCAGAAAAAATGTAAGCTAATTTCATAAGTACCTCTTTATCGCCGTAAGTAAGAGCAAGCAGAGTGCCACAGATAGATATTTTTTTCATCGTTTTAACACAAGTTGGACAGCTTAAGCCTGTCTAGTTTATATACAGAGCCAAATAAAGACCATCACCGGAAGCCAAATGCACAGTTTATTTATTACCCAAGTTTACCAGTCGAAAATCAAAACAAACCTGGCTTCGCTTATCGAAGAGTCCGCACAAATCGAAAAAGCCGATGGGGCCGGCCGCGAATGGTCTAAGCAAAATTACCATAGCTCGTATACATCCTACGGCAGCTGGGATCAGCTTTACCGCCTTTCTTCCGAGTTCGAAAAACTGCAAAAAAAGATAGACTCCCATGTAATGAAGTACGCCAAGTCCCTGGATTATCATTTACCCAGAGGCGCCTTGAAGATGAACTCCATGTGGGTCAATATTATGAGACCCGGAGCCCAGCATACGGCTCATATCCATCCCCACTCAGTGATTAGCGGCACCTATTATCTACAGACTCCCCCAGGCTGCAGCTCCATAAAATTTGAAGACCCGCGCTTAGGCTTTTTTATGAACGCGCCAGTCGTTAAACAGTCTGCCAAAAAGGCTAATCAAAGATACGTTAGTTTACAGCCCCGTGCCGGTGATCTTATCTTGTTTGAAAGCTGGCTTCGTCACGAAGTCCCTCGTAATGAGACCAAAAAACCAAGGCTGAGTGTCAGCTTTAATTACGGTTGGTCGGCAGAATAAACACCGGGTAAATCGCACATAAAAGCTCTCTATTTTCTCAAGAAAAACCGATTAGATTTGACCTGTTTCCCCCCGTCTAGTAGAACGATTCTCTTATGAAAATCAAACTCAATGAAGTGCCTGAAGAAGGCCAAAATTACGATTACAACCGCAACACTGCTGAGCTAAATGAAGTGCTGACGGATTTGATTCAAAATAATGAGTACAGCGTTCATATGTTTATTAAACCGCTGAACACGAAAGACTTTACGGTTACCGGAAACCTTTCGACCAAAAGACGTGAACAATGCTCTCGCTGTGCCGAAGAATTTGATCAAAAAATCAAAAAAAACTTAAATGAGATTCTGATCCCTCACCAAGAACAGGACCGCACAGGCAAGTACTCGAAATCTCACGTCATGATGGGCGATTCGACGGACGAAGTCTCGGTAACCGAATACAATAAGCAGCAATTTGATGTGGGCGAATTTGTGCACGAGGCTATTGCACTGGAAATACCTTTTGTCGCTTACTGTGACAGTTGTCAGAAAACTGAGAGCACCGATGCTTTCATTTATGATGAGAAAATGGGCGAAGATAAGAAGCCGAATCCGTTTCAGGCCCTAAAGGGTCTTAAACTGAATTAAGCCGTTGATTTTAAGTTAAGTTTAGTAGATAAAATAACACTTTTGCGGAGGATAAAATGCCAACACCTAAGAAGAAGACGTCCAAGTCGCGCCGCGACATGCGCCGTTCACATGATGCTTTAAGCACGCCAGCGATGGCTTTAGATAAAAAATCTGGAGAATTAGTTCGCCCACACCGCGCTTTTAAAGCTGCTGATGGAGCTCTTTATTACAAAGGGAAACAAATCAGCGCCTCTAAATCTAAGTAATTAGAATTTAGGAAGCCATCATGTACAGAAGTAAAGTTTCCGGAGTCGGATCATACCTACCTGAGAAAATACTCAGCAATCACGATCTAGAAAAGATTGTTGAGACTTCACATGAATGGATCGTACAGCGCACAGGTATCGTCAACCGTCACGTCTTAGCAGATGAGGAAGGTAACTCAGACATGTGCGTTCGCGCCGCTCAGCGCGCGTTGGAAGATGCTAATTTAAAAATCGAAGATATCGATATGATTTGTGTCGCCACAATCTCTGGCGATTACAAAATGCCTGCTACTGCATGTTTAGTACAAAAGAAGCTCGGCGCTAAAAACGTTATGTCTTTTGATTTGAACGCAGCCTGCTCAGGTTTCATTTACAGCTTACACATTGCAGACCAGTTCGTTCGTACCGGCGTTTACAAAAATGTCATGATCATCGGCTCTGAGAATTTAACTAGAATGTTAAATTACAAAGACCGTGAAACCTGCATTTTATTCGGTGACGGTGCAGGCTGCTTTATTATTTCCCGCTCTCCGGAAGGCGACAAAGGCGAAATCATGACCTCTTTAGCCCATGCTGAAGGCTCGCTTTATGAATTGCTTTGGGCTTCAGGCGGCGGAACAAAAGAACCGATTTCACAAAAAGTTATCGATACAGGGTCACAGTACATGATCATGAACGGCCGCGAGATCTTTAAAAACGCGACCCGCACAATGGCCGCTTGCTGTAAAGAAGCGATGGAAAACACGGGCGTTACACCTGACCAGTTAGACTGGGTTGTTCCACATCAGGCCAACATGCGCATTACTGAAGCTGTATCAAATTTCTTAAAATTCCCGATGGAAAGAATTGTTTCGACGGTTCACGAAACCGGAAACACGTCTTCCGCATCTATACCTTTGGCATTCGATGCCGCTTACAAAGATGGACGAATTAAACGCGGCCAATTAATAATGGTGACGGCGTTCGGTGCCGGTCTCACTTCAGGCGCCGCTATTCTGCGATTCTAAACCGGAGACAAAGTATGTTTGCTTTTTTATTTCCAGGCCAAGGTAGTCAAAGCCCGGGCATGGGTTCTTATTTATATGAAAATTTTAAAACCGCGAAAGAAACTTTCGAAGAAGCTTCTGATGCGATTAACCTCGACTTAAAAAAATTGTGCTTTACCGGCACTGTTGAAGAGCTGGCGCTGACTGAAAATACTCAGCCGGCGCTCTTAACGGTTTCGACTGCGACCGCACGCGTTCTCACACAGGACATCGGAGTTAAGTCCAATGTTACAGCCGGCCATTCCATCGGCGAATACGCAAGCCTTGTCCTTGGAGGCTCTCTTAAATTTTCTGATGCCGTAAGAGCGGTTCGTCTTCGCGGCCAGGCGATGCAATCGGCCGTCCCTGTCGGTCAGGGCGGGATGACAGCGACTCTTGGCTTAACTGAAGAACAGGTTTTGTTTTTGTGTGACTGGACCGTTAAAACTTCCGGTCACTCCCCGCTTTCACCTGCTAACTATAATTCAGACGGCCAAATCGTTATCAGCGGCAGCATGAAGGCACTTGAATGGCTCAAATCAAATTTTAAAGCAGAAATTCTTCCGGGCGAAGCAAAACGTGCTAAGTTAATTCCGCTACAGGTCTCTGCACCGTTTCACTGCGAAATGATGAAGCCCGCGCAACATAAGATGGAAGAGTTTTTCAAATCCATTTCTTTTTCAGATTCAAAAATTCAAATCATTCAAAACGTTCATGCCAAAGCCGAAACAAACGCAGAAATTTTGAAACATAATATCACAGAGCAAGTTTCTGCTCCTGTTAAGTGGACTCAAAGCATGCACACGCTCAAAGGCCTCGGGCAACCCAACTGTATTGAAGTCGGTCACGGTAGTGTTGTTAAAGGTTTACTTAAAAAAATTGATTCCGAATATTTCAAAGTTTATTCAACTTCCACTCTGGAAGATTTGAAAATGATTGAAAACTTAGGCAAATAAACAGCATTTGTTAAGGCCATTGACAGTCTGCGATATACCTCTGTGTATAAGACTAAAAATAACTTGAGCTCTAACTCTAGTTCGTACATCGTACTTCATTATGTCGAACCAGTTGTTAAATCTTACCGGAAAGAAATTTTTCGTTACTGGCGGAAGCCGTGGTATCGGTGCCGGTATCGTAAAAACTTTGGCGGATTTAGGCGCGCAGGTGGCCTTTTCATATTCCAGTAATGAAGCCAAAGCTCAGGAAGTTCTGAAGTCATTAAAAGGCAATGGACACTTCTGCGTTCAAATGGATGTCTCTAATGCGGCGTCGGTTGAATCCGCATGTGGCCAGGTTCTGCAAACATGGCCCGACATTGACGGTGTTGTTAACAATGCCGGTATCACTAAAGATCAGTTGTTACTGCGTATGAAGGCCGACGACTTTCAGCAAGTGATTCAAACGAATTTAGTCGGTGTCTTTCATGTTACAAAAGCATTTACAAAACCAATGTTAAAAGCCAGCAAAGGTTGTTTCGTGAATATTTCTTCGGTGATCGGCTCTGTCGGTAATCCGGGGCAAAGCAACTATGCAGCCAGCAAAGGCGGCTTAGATGCATTTACAAAATCAATGGCGCTGGAACTGGCTTCACGCGGAATACGGGCTAACTGTATCGCTCCAGGCTATATCAAAAGCGATATGACGGATGCTTTGAACGAAGCTCAGTTAAAAAGTTTAACAGAAAAAATCCCACTTGGACGTCCGGGAGAACCGGCGGAGATCGCAACTTCAGTTGCATTTTTGCTGAGTGATGCGGCTTCCTATATCACTGGTCAAACACTGCATGTTAATGGCGGGATGTACTTAAGTTAATGATTTTATTTATATAAAAAATAGTATAGGCTTTGAAACTTATTAAAAAGGAGACTCTTAAATGTCTATCAACGCAAAAGTAAAAGATATCATCGTAGAACAACTTGGTGTGGACCCTGAGAAAGTAAAAGCGGAAGCGTCTTTTATTGATGATTTAGGTGCTGACAGTCTTGATATCGTTGAATTGGTAATGGCTATGGAAGAAGAGTTTGATCTTGAAATTCCTGATGAAGATGCAGAAAAACTGAAAACAGTTAATGATGTTCAGTCTTACCTTGTAGGCAAAGGAAAAGTTTAATCCTTGGCTTCCTACTTAAGGGCCAACGGCCAGCGACGTGTAGTTATCACAGGAATGGGAGTTATCTCTCCCCTTGGTAACAACCTGGCCGAAACATGGCAGTCTGCCCTTCAGGGCAAATCGGGCGTCGGTCCAATTACAAGATTCGACGCTTCAAAATTTGACGTTCGCTTCGCAGGCGAAGTCAAAAATTTCACACCTGATACGTACATCGAAAAAAAAGAACAAAAAAAAATGGATCTTTTTATCCAGTATGCTTTAGCCACTGCAAAAATGGCTTTTGATCATTCAGGATTTAAGGTCACTGAAGAAAACACTCACCGCACCGGCGTATTTATCGGTTCAGGCATGGGTGGTCTTCCAGGAATTGAAGAGCAGCACGCGCGCCTCGTTGAAAAGGGCCCGTCCCGCGTTTCTCCGTTTTTTATTCCGTCGGTTATCGCAAATCTTGCTCCGGGCTGGGTGTCTATCCAGTACGGAATTAAAGGTCCTAATTACACGGTAACATCAGCTTGTGCCTCCGGCGCTCACGGCATCGGTGAAGCTTACAACTACATCCGCTTCGGTCTGGCAGATCAGATGGTTGCCGGCGGTACCGAATCGGCTGTCAGTGAGCTCGCTATTTCCGGCTTCAGTAACATGAAAGCCTTATCTACGAGAAACGAAGCGCCTCAAGAAGCCTCACGCCCATGGGACAAAGACCGTGACGGTTTTGTGCTTGGTGAAGGTGCGGCTACATTTATTTTAGAATCTCTTGAATCCGCGGTAAAACGCGGAGCCAAAATTATTTGTGAAGTCACTGGTTACGCCGCTACTTCAGACGCTTATCACATTACGTCTCCTGACCCTAACGGTGAAGGCTTCGTCTATGCGATGAATAACGCCATCAAAGATGCAGGATTAACCCCGGCTGATATTTCATATGTAAACGCGCACGGAACAAGTACGCCGATGGGCGATCCTCTTGAAACAGCTGCCGTTAAAAAAGTGATGGGCGACCATGCAAAAAAAGTCTGGGTGTCTTCAACGAAATCGATGACCGGCCACTTACTGGGTGCTGCAGGTGCGGTTGAAACGGCTTTTTGTGCTATGGCCCTTCAGGATCAAATTGTTCCCCCGACAATCAATTTAATTACCCCGGGTGAAGGCTGCGATTTGGATTATGTTCCGAACGAAGCTCGCCGTGGCAACTTGAAACATGTTTTAAATAATTCTTTCGGGTTCGGCGGAACAAATTCTTGCCTGATCCTTTCAAAATACGAAGGGTAAACGTGAAAATATTAATTGCTTCCGATCATGCCGGTGTAGAGCTGAAGTCTAAAGTTATTGAAGCGCTTAGATTTCAAAATACTGTAGAGGTCGTTGATTACGGTCCCAACTCGACTGAGTCTGTTGACTACCCTGATTTTGCGAATCTGATCTGCCAGCAATTAAAAACTGACGAAGATACTCCGGCATTAAAAGAATTCGGTATTTTAATTTGCGGATCCGGTCAGGGAATGGCGATTCGGGCCAATCGATACAAAAACATACGAGCCGCCCTTGTTTATAATAATGAAATTGCAGCCCTTTCGCGCGAACATAATAATGCCAACATAATTTGCATCGGTGCCCGTTCTGCCAGTGCCGATGAAGCTATTCAGTGGATAAACACATTTAAAGAAACGGCTTTTGCACAAGGTCGCCATCAAACACGGGTTGCTAAACTCGGAAACCCTACCGCATAATAGAGAAAACCTAACGCGGAGTCGCCATGAACATTACTAATCATTCTCTGCAAAGCGACAGAGAAGTCGCTAGCCTTATTGAACAAGAAGCCCGCCGCCAGACTGAAGGTCTGGAAATGATCGCATCTGAAAACTACACCTCAAAAGCGGTCATGGAAGCTCAGGGCTCATGTCTTACAAACAAGTATGCTGAAGGGTATCCGGGTAAGCGCTATTACGGCGGTTGCCATTATGTCGATGGAGTTGAAACCATCGCCATTGAACGTGTTAAAAAATTGTTCGGCGCAGGCTTTGCCAATGTTCAGCCTCACTCAGGTTCACAGGCTAATATGGCTGTTTATATGGCGGCCTGCAAAGGCGGAGAGACCATTCTTGGAATGGACCTTTCACACGGCGGCCACCTTACTCATGGAAGTCCTGTAAACTTCAGCGGGCTTTTATTTAAGGCTGCATCTTACAAGCTGGATGAATCAACAGGTCTGATTAATTACGACACGATCAGAAAAACCGCTCAGGAAGTTAAACCTAAATTATTAATTGCGGGCTATTCTGCCTACCCGCGCGCGCTTGATTTTGCAAAGTTCAGAGAAATTGCAACTGAAGTAGGTGCTGAACTTCTTGTTGATATGGCTCACTTCGCAGGTTTAGTAGCAACAGGCCATCATCAATCGCCGATGCCTTACGCTGATTATGTTACGTCGACGACTCATAAAACTTTGCGCGGACCGCGTGGCGGACTCATTCTGACAAACTCAGAAGAAAAAGCAAAAGTCATGAACTCACGTATCTTCCCGGGAATTCAGGGTGGACCGCTTGAGCACGTCATCGCAGGTAAAGCTGTTGCCTTCGGCGAAGCTTTACAGCCGGAATTTAAAACTTATATCGGCCAGGTTGTTAAAAACGCAAAAGTGTTAGCCGATGCTTTAATGTCTCACGGCTTTTCATTAGTAACCGGCGGTACTGATAACCATTTGATGCTGGTTGATTTAAGCCAAAGCAAAGGTTTCTCGGAATTAACAGGAAAAGTGGCTGAGAACTCTCTTGATGAAGCCGGTATTACTGTAAATAAAAACACTGTTCCGAATGAAAAACGTTCTCCGTTTGTGACGAGCGGTATTCGTATCGGCACCCCGGCCCTGACAACACGTGGAATGAAGGAAGGCGAAATGAAAACAATCGCCGGCTGGATTGCAACTGTACTGAAAACTCCTGACAACACTGAAGTAAAGACAAAAATAAAAAACGAAGTTAAGGAACTATGCAAAAGTTTTCCTATCTACTAATTTTCGGATTACTTTTAACTTCGTGTTCTTCTGTTCGTGTAACCCCAACCGCTTCTCCTGCTGAGGCAGCGGTTGCATCTGCTGCTGCCGCAAATCAAGCGGCCGCTTCTACTGAAGCTGCTGTCGCAGTTGCTTCACAGGATCCGGCTGTAGTCGAAGCAAAGCAACAGGCGGCCGAAGCTATCGAAGTTGATAAAGAAAATAACGCGATTAAAATCAAAAACACAAATCCCACAAAAAAACTGAAACCGATGTTTGACTGGCCCGTTTGGGAAGCCCGAATGAGCCGCGGCTTTTTACCGCAAGGAACAAAACGCCGGCGGCGCCCTCATAAAGGAATTGATCTGGCCGCTCCCCGTGGTTCGGCTGTGATGGCCTCTCAGGACGGCGTTGTGATTTACACGGGATCAGCTTTCAAGGGTTACGGAAAAATGATCATGATTGAATCCATTGACCCGCGCGACGGCAGCAACTGGGCCACACTCTACGGTCATTTAGATAAAATCCTGGTGTTCGAAGGTAAACAGGTCAGACAGCATGAAGTCATCGGCGCTCTTGGAAACACCGGGCGTTCTTCAGGCCCTCACCTGCATTTTGAAATCAGAAGATTAAACGGCCCGATTGATCCTTTACCGATGTTACCTGCGGGTGAAGCATTAACTAATGATGTCGATAACGGCGCTGTCGAAGAATAGATTTTCCAAATAAAAAAGCCACCGGAAGGTGGCTTTTTTGATTCAATTTCACTAAAGAATCAGATCAGAGAAATTAGAATAAGTAAGTTAAGTCCAATGTGTAACCGGTTTGAGCCTCATGGTAAAGTTTGTACTGGTTATCATCGTAAACCTGAGTTGCTAAGTAACCGTTACCTTGAAGCGGAGCCGCTTGGCCTACGCTGAAGTCGACAGATAAAGTCGGTAAAGCCATCCAGCTGATGCCTGAGCTTACATCCAACTCAGCACCTGTTTGGTCCATGCCCAATGGATTTTTTAAGTTCACTGCACGGCTTGCAGTACCTACTGACTGAGAAATAGAAACAGTGTCAGTTAAGTTAGCGCTTAAAGTTAAGCTGTTAGTCATTAACACAGTTGCTTTTTCAGTTAAGTAATCGCTTTTGTAAACATCAGTTGGCGGATTTTGAAAATTCACATCAGTTCTGAACATGTGGCTTACAGACCAAGTTGGGTTTAACTCCCAAGAAACTGTCGGAGTGAAACGGAAACCGCCGATAAATCCGGCCTTACGTGAATCGTAAGAAGTCGGCAAGCTGATCGAAAATGGCATTGCAATCGGAGCAGAACCTAACAGAGTGATGTCTGTTGCGCGAGTCCAGCCAACACGCGCGTTTTTTACTGACCAGTCGTCATCAGTATCAGATGCAGGGTTAGTCACGATGTCTCTTGCAACATAGTTTGCTAAAGAGAAGCTGTTTTTAGCGCTTGATTTGTATTTCACTGTAAGTGCGAAAAATAATGAAGCGTCAGTACGTTTCGTAGGATTATCAACGTCTAATAGCTTACTGTGATTGATATTAGCATTACGGCTGACTTCAGATAAGAATGAACCGCTCCAAGGACTCTTAGGCTTTTCTTTCTTAGCTGTTGTTACAGAAGTCGATACTGACTTCGCCGGAGCAGCAGTCGTAGTCGCTGCCGGTGCTGCCGCAGCCGGTGTGGCTTGGATAGCTTGAGACGGTGCCGCTTCAGTCGACGGCGGTGCCGGAGTCGCCTGAATTTGCCCGTATGCTGATGTAACTGCTGTTAATACTAGTAACGAAATGATTTTTTTCATTCTTGCTCCCTCATAAGCTAGTCGCAAATTGACCCCAACTGACGACGCCAAAGTCAATAAGCAACGAAGGTGCCACAAACAGCCGGTCCTTTCAAGACCGACCATTTTGAATGAAAATTTTATGTAATTTTTTTCTAGGTGTAAAAACTCTAATCAGCTTTTATTGGCATTGATTAAGGTCATTACGGGGACCTACATTCATATGTGCGTTTTCAGCCACGTTTAAACTTGAATAGAAGGATCCGATAACCCCGCTGGAAGCCACCACATTGAACTTACAATCGTTAGCATACGAGATCGCAAACGTCTGAAACAAGGCCTGGCTATTGCGGTAAACCGTTACCAGCAAGATATATTTAGAGCAGTTATCAGTCGAACAGCTGGCTTGAATTAACACCTGAACATTATTTTTGGTGTCATTATAAGTGCCTTGCGAAAACTGGCTGTTAAAGCTGTGTCTTGTGGTAATCGGCAGGTATTCGCCGGTATTAGGAATTTGCAGTTCTACGTTAACGGCGTAGTCATTTCCGATTTCCGGTTCAGAGATTGTAGCAATTGTGTAGTTCGCACTTTGAGCAGCCGCTTGCTGAGTCGCCTGAGAAGTCTGAGTGGGCGCGATGACATTGGCCTGATCTTTTACTTTTGCGCGAACACCTGATGGAGCCTTCGAACAAGAAGTCGCCATGACTAATAACAGAGTGTTAAAGGCAACGAACTTCAAAAGTTTTTTTGTATTGTTTTGAAACAACATAAATTTCTCCTCAGTTAACTTAAAGTAATTTCAAAACCCGAGCCAGACTTGCCATTTTCCGGTTTATAAAATTCATGAGAGGATTCAATATGATTCTCATTTTGAGAGGGAATCTCTTATGTATCACAGTGAGACCCAGACCAAATCGTCACCCACCTGAACTTTATTTGACAGCCTTCGCTCCCCGTTCATAATAGACCTCATGAGCAAAAAGACAGCGTTGATTTTATCCGGCGGAGGAGCTCGTGGTGCCTACCAGGCAGGTGTTCTCAAGGGTGTAGCCGAACTATTACCCGAAAAAAACAGATCCCCATTTCAGATTGTTTCAGGTGTAAGCGCGGGTGCAATCAACAGCGCAAAACTTGCCTGCGATCTTGATTCATTTGCCAATGCCATCGAGAAAATGAATTACTTGTGGTCGCAGTTGACCCACGATCAGGTTTTTAAAACTGATTTTTTATCATTGAACAAACTGCCGATGGCAATCATGAGCGGAAAGTCTTTGTCAGTAGATTCGATGCTGGACACTTCACCGCTTAAAACTCTTTTAAAAACTCACTGCGATTTCAGCAAAATTAAAAAAAATCTTGATGCAAAACACCTCGAATCTTTAATTATCACAGCCAATAGTTATAACTCCGGCTCTGCCGTCAGCTTCGTTCAGACCAGCACGGCAAATCTGGCCTGGAAAGAAAGCCGCCGGGTCGCGAAGCTCGCTGAAATCAACGAGCATCACATTATGGCGTCGGCTGCTATTCCGCTGCTTTTCCCGCCGATTAAAATAGACAACAGTTATTACGGCGATGGCTGCGTAAGAAACAACACCCCCTGCTCTCCATCTATCCGAATGGGCGCTGAAAAATTATTTGTGATCGGGGTGCGAACACAACTGAATGCGCCGGTAATTGAAGAAAATCAGGAAGCTAGCGAAAAAAGTCCAAGCTTTGTCAGAATTATTAATACCCTTTTGAACGCTGTCTTACTAGATTCTGTAGAGCAGGACGTTCACCGCATTCAAAAAATAAATCAGCTCACAGCGCTGGTGAATCAAGAAAACCCGAATACCCAGTTTAAAAACATTCCGGCTCTTTGCATTTCACCTTCACAAGACATCGGACATTTGGCCAGGCAGCACGCCCACCATCTTCCGCGCCTGATCAGGCTGACGTTGTCTACGTTCGGCACCTTGGACGAAGCGAGTGAAATTTTAAGTTATCTGCTTTTTGATCCTCATTTTTGTCGCAAATTACTGGACATGGGATACAATGATGCCATGGCTTCCAAAGAACAAATTATCAATTTTTTCAAAGAGGAAACTTAAATGGCTGCCCCCGCTCCTGCGCCTGTAAAATGGTTCATACAAGTGCGAGGCGTCGTTCAAGGTCCTTTTAATAATGAAAATTTAGAGCAGGCTCTTCAAGGACTGGGTGACAGCTACCAGACAGCTCTTGTCTGGAAGCGCGGACTTTCTGAGTGGGTTCAAGCCAGCCAGTGGAAAAAGGCCGATCAGCAAATCGCAGCCGCTGCCGCTAGAAATAAGCAGTCACCTTCATCTTCAGCTACCCCTTCAGCTAAAGCTACTTCAGCGAAACCGCCTCCGGCTGTAGCTAAACCACCGCCATCGCAGCAGACACAAGTTACGGTTCTGGCGCAAAACACACCTGACGACAGAAACGCCTCGACAGATGATGATCTGTTTGAAAAAACATTTACCCAGGCGTTTTCTGATAATGTTTTTTACCGGGTTCAGGTGAACTTTGTTGACCAGCCGCTTATGTCAAAAAACGAATTACTTCAGCTCATTGCAAAGACAGACGATCTTTCTACGATTTCGATTCAAGATGCAAAAACCAAAGAGTGGAAAGAAATCTACGCGTACCCTGATTTAGTCGAAAAATTCGGGATTTCCCGGCGCAAAAGCCAGCGCGTTCCGATCCTGGCGCAGTTCAATGGTAAATCCAGCAAAAGTAAAAATGTTTCTTACCGCGTGATCACCATCAGTGAAGGCGGTATGGGATTTACAGAAAATTATGACCTCAAAATCGGCGATGAAGTTGAAGGACAAATTTCAAGCCCTCACTTTTTTCAGCCCATTAACGTGAAAGCTGACGTCATCTATGCGGGCCTTGACGGTTATATCGGATTAAAATTTTCAACAGTTACAGCCGAAACCAAAGCCGCGATCATCGAATATATTAAGAAATTCGGAAAGTCGTCTCCGAAGTAAAAATCCCCCGCACGGCCAGTGTGGATTCCCGTTTACTTTTGAACCGGAATCTTTCAATCAGTGTAAAACCGTTGTTTTTCAGCGCTCTTTTCAGCGCACCTGTGCAGGCATAAGTGGTAAAAACGCAGTCCTGATGTGCGGACTGTTTTAAAAAGCCGGTTAAAAACTCTTCAGTCCAAAGTGATTCAGAGGTCTTCTTGCTGAAAGCATCAAAGCAAATAAGATTATAGGAATTATTTCTGTCATAATCAGAAATCAAATCCCCTCTTAACGCCTTTGGTTCCTCTGCCAAGTTTTTTCTGATTATCTCTTTAACGTTTTCGATACTTGAATTCGCATCCATCGCTTTGCAAACGTCTGAATAAATCGAATGCGCACTTCCGTTCAGCCATTCAAGAAAATTCTTTTTTAGCCCCTCATCGGTTTCAAAAGAAATAAAGCGGCTTTGTAAATTTTTATTTTGCTTTAAACACGCAATGGCCCATGAAATTTCTATATAGCCCAGCCCTAGCCCAACGACTGCCATTTTCAGGTCAGGTAAACGCCGTAATGCAATTTCTATTACTGATTTGTAAATATATTCGGTTTCAGCTGCGGCTCCGCCGGAATGATGCATACTTTCGCCGTCACTACCCGTTGGCAACTGAAGTCTCAGCGTGGGGCTTCCGTCTTCGGTTATCTCAATTGTAAATGGGGTTTGCGCAAATTCGTTCTTCATCTTATAAAGCTTTATGGAAAAAGGTTGGACGGGGCTTCCCTACCACTCAATATCAGAGCACTTTAAACGAATTTTTAACGAAAAAGTATATAAAATTCCTGTCAGTGTTGTTGATGACTGCCCTAACAGGCTCGGCCTGAAGGGAATGAAGACCTGCAGCTTTTGCGACGTCTGGGGTTCAGCCGCGCGTGAAGAGTCCTTTCAACTGGGCTTGAATGAACAGATTCTCAAATACAAAGAAGTTGTCGGCGACAAGTACAACGCAAAAAAATTCCTGGTTTACTTTCAGGCTTACACAAATACATTTACAAAGATCCCGTCTCTTCGCTCCAACTTTGAAACAGCCCTGCAACATAACTTTGTAAACGGATTTATTATCGGAACTCGGCCTGACTGTATTTCCGAAGCCGTCCTGCAGCTGTGGCAGGAATACTGCCAAAAAACTTTTGTCGCGGTAGAACTAGGCGTGCAAAGTTTCAATAATTCTCACCTTGAGTTTATGCACCGGGGCCACA
This sequence comes from Pseudobdellovibrio sp., assembly GCA_020696855.1. Taxonomy (GTDB): domain Bacteria; phylum Bdellovibrionota; class Bdellovibrionia; order Bdellovibrionales; family Bdellovibrionaceae; genus Pseudobdellovibrio. The sequence continues at coordinate 31,470 of JAJFMT010000030.1, read as the reverse complement.
CCGCTGAAGATTCGCTGAAAGCGATCAATAAAATTTCCTCTAAAACCTCTGTCGACCTCGGCATTCATTTAATATTCGGCTCGCCGGGCGAAACAACCGAAGAAATTAAACAGTGGGCTCTCATCTGCAATGATCTTCCGATCACAAATGTGAAACTTCACAACATGCACGTTCTCAAAAACACTACTCTCGAGAAATGGCATGCAGAAGGAACGTTCACACCGATTGAGTTTGACGAATACAGAGACCGTGTCGCCACTTTTCTTTCTTACTTACACCCGAGAATTGCGATCCACCGGCTCACAGCCTACTCTTCAAGGTGGGATGAGCTCATTGCTCCGAAGTGGACTGCTGATAAAATGGGCCCACACCAAAAGATTATAGACCATTTGCGAGCACAAAAAATTTACCAAGGTTGTAATTTAGATGTGCAAAACGAATTTGATCGCATTTTATTTCAACAAATGAGTCTTCGAGTTGAACGAACAACTGGCATGTAACAGTTTTTGTAAGAAATAGTGGTTTCTGCACCACAGCACCTAAAAAAAGTGAAATGTCCATACAATAAAACCTTAGTCTTGACTTAATTTCTCGAGAGAGAATTTTTACAAGACCTAAGTCTCAGGAATTTCATTTTTTTGCACAGCGTTCGTCTATTTTTTTAGCAACTCATCATTTTTTTATTTTTTTTCTTTGCAACTTCATAAAAAAAAGTTGAGTCTTGAATACAAGATATACGCCTTATTGGTGATAAACACTCCGACGGACACTAGATATAGTGGTTGGGGTAAAAGTCGCCGTAAAGCGAACGACCAGGACGGTCAACTTAATTTACTTGAAAAAATGAATACCAGACCTAAGACTTGCGAGGCTTCAGAGGGGTCGCTTGGCGGGGGTTTTTTTGTCTCTGAAATCAGAGCTAAGAAATCTTAACAGTCTTTAAGTTTGATGATGGGTTACTAAGAGGGGGAAAGATGGAAATTCTAAAACGGGATCAGATGGGGTACGCGACAGCTGGGGCAACAGCCTCTCCTCATGTTATGAGAGTAAAAAAACGTGACGGCACATTAGAGCCGGTTGACGTTACTAAGATCGTAGAACGCGTTAACCGCGCCTGCCAGGGGCTTGTTCACACTGATCCTCTTCGCGTAGCTACAAAAGCTATTAGCGGTCTTTACGACGGCGCTACTACTAAAGAGCTTGATAACCTTTGCATTCAAACTGCGTCTTTACTTATCGGTGAAGATCCTGAGTATTCTCGCTTAGCAGCCCGCTTGCTTGGGACTTACATTGATGAAGAAGTTAGATCTCAAAAAATCGGTTCATTTGCTGACTCTATTCAGTTCGGCTTCAACAAAGGTCTTTTGCACCAAACGACTTATGACTTTGTTATGCAGCATAAAACTGAACTTTGCGCTGCGATCGAACATTACAAAACAGATCGTTTCGAATACTTCGGTTTACGCACGATCTACGATCGTTATTTATTGAAAAACCCGACTTCTCGTCAGGTTTTCGAAACTCCGCAATACTTCTTCATGCGTGTAGCTTGTGGCTTGTCACAAAATCCTGCTGAAGCCGTTGAATTCTATAGATTGATTTCTAACCACGACTACTTACCGTCTACTCCGACGTTATTTAATTCTGGTACTCACCGTCCTCAGATGAGTTCTTGTTACCTTTTGGATTCTCCGCAAGACGATTTACAATCTATCTACCAAAAATACACTGATGTAGCTTTACTTTCTAAGTTTGCCGGCGGTATCGGTTTAGCTTATAGCCGTATCCGTTCACGCGGTTCATTAATCAAAGGAACTAACGGCCACTCAAATGGTATCGTTCCTTGGTTAAAAACTTTGGATTCTTCAGTTGCCGCTGTAAATCAAGGCGGTAAACGCAAAGGTGCTGCCTGTGTTTATCTTGAAACATGGCATGCAGACTTAGAAGAATTCCTTGAGCTACGCGACAACACAGGGGACGAAGCTAAACGTACACACAACATCAACATTGCAAACTGGGTTCCTGATTTGTTCATGAAACGTGTTGAAGCTGATGCGATGTGGTCGCTTTTCGATCCGAATATCGTTCCACACTTCACAGATTTATTCGGCGAAGAGTTTGAAGCGGCTTACGTTCAGGCTGAAGCAGACAAAAAATACGTGAAGCAAATTAAAGCTCGTGATCTTTACTCTCGTATGATGAAGACATTGGCGCAAACCGGTAACGGATGGATGACTTATAAAGATGCGTCTAATCTGAAATCTAACCAGACAGGTAAACCGGAAAACGTGATCCACCTTTCAAATCTTTGTACAGAGATTCTGGAAGTCACTTCTAAAAATGAAACTGCAGTTTGTAACCTGGGATCCGTAAACTTGGGTCGCCACATCACAAACGGTCAGTTTGATTTCGAAAAACTGGCAAAAACAGTACGCGTTGCTTTGAAATTCTTAGACCGCGTTGTTGATATCAACTTCTACCCGATCGGTACAGCCGGCGATTCCAATAACCGCTGGAGACCGGTAGGTCTTGGATTGATGGGTCTTCAGGATGTTTTCTTTCAATTGAAAACTCCTTTTGATTCTCCGGAAGCTCAAAAGCTTTCTGCTAAAATCCAGGAAGAAATTTATTATAACGCTTTAGTTGCAAGCGTAGACTTAGCTGAAAAGTTCGGTCCACACCCAAGCTTCAAAGAAACTCGCGCTGCTGAAGGAAAATTCCAGTTCGAATTATGGGGTGTTACTCCTTCAGATATGACTCGCTGGGAAGCTTTACGTGCCCGCATGATCAAACATGGATTGAGAAATTCATTAATGATCGCGATCGCACCTACAGCAACTATCGCGTCTATCGTTGGTTGCTACGAAGCGACTGAGCCCATGGTATCTAACTTATTCAAACGCGAAACTTTATCTGGTGAATTCATGCAGATTAACCGTTATTTGGTTAACGAGTTAAAAGCTAAAGGTATCTGGAATGAAGAAGTTCGTAATGAAATTAAAGCGAACGATGGTTCTATCCAAAACGTGGATGAAATTCCAGCGGATATCAAAAATATTTTCCGCACCGTTTGGGAAATTCCAATGAAATCTTTGGTTGATATGGCTGCTGACCGTGGCGCTTACATTGACCAATCTCAGTCATTGAATTTATTCATGGAAGCACCAACGATCGGAAAACTTTCTTCTATGTACATGTACGCTTGGAAGAAAGGTTTAAAAACGACATATTACTTACGTTCTCGTCCTGCAACTTCGATTGCTAAGACGACAACTTCTAAGAAAACGTCTACTGCAGTAGCCGCTCCGGTTGAAGAAACTGTAACAGCAACAGCAGCACCGAAAAAAGAATACACTGACTCTGAAGTGATTGCTTGCAGTCTGGATAATCCGGAAGCTTGCGAAGCTTGTCAGTAGTCGTAATGAGAGCGGGAATAAAAACCCGCTTTCAAAAAGGTACATAACGTAATTTTATTTTTTAACAACGCCTGTGGGGGCACGGGCAATTTCGGCTTACGAGGGGTAAGTCCGATATGTTAGAGGGGGCAAAATGATTTTAGATCCAGGATTCAATCTGACGCTGAGACCAATGAAGTATCCGGTGTTTTTCGAAATGTACAAAAACGCCATCAAAAATACCTGGACTGTTGATGAAGTCGATTTCTCAACAGACTTAGTAGATTTAAATTCTAAAATGACTGAATCAGAGAGACATTTGATTCACCGTTTAGTGGCTTTCTTTGCTACAGGTGATGCTATTGTTGCTAACAACTTAGTTCTTAACTTGTACAAACACATAAACTCGCCAGAAGCACGTCTGTACTTAAGCCGTCAATTATATGAAGAGGCTTTACATGTTCAGTTCTATCTTACATTGTTGGATACTTACATTCCTCATCCGGATGAGCGCGCAAAAGCGTTTGCTGCCGTTGAGAATATTCCTTCAATCAAAAAGAAAGCTGACTTCTGCTTTAAGTGGATTGATTCAATCAACGACTTAGGCGAGTTAAATACAAAAGAAGAAAAGCGTAAGTTCTTAATGAACTTAATCTGCTTTGCTTGCTGTATCGAAGGTATGTTCTTCTTCGCAGCGTTTGCATACGTATACTTCCTGAGATCAAAAGGTTTATTAGCCGGACTTGCATCTGGTACAAACTGGGTTTTCCGTGACGAAAGCATGCACATGGCTGCCGCTATGGAAGTTATCGAAACAGTAAGAAAAGAAGATCCAACAATCTTCAACGAGCAAATGGAAGATATGATCGTTCAGATGCTTGAAGATGCTATCGATTGCGAAATGACTTTCGCAGAAGATCTGGTTTCAAACGGAATCGCAGGCCTTTCAACTTCAGAAATGCGCAAGTATCTTGAGTACATTGCAGACCGTCGTTTAGAAAGTCTTCATATCAAGCCAAGATACAATACTAAAAATCCGTTCTCATTCATGGAACTTCAAGACATGCAAGAGCTTGCAAACTTCTTTGAGAGACGTGTTTCTGCTTACCAAGTTGGTGTAACCGGCGCGGTTAGCTTTGATGAAAGTTTCTAAGAATATTTTTTAAGGACTTTGAGGAATTTGACACTCCATCTCGTTGGACCATTTTCCGGTTCCACCGGTTGCAGTGTCTCTTTCCTGAGCCGCGAAATAATATGTTTGGCCTGATCCAAGTACATCGCCAATCGCAGCACTAGCTGTACAACCCGCGCCACCTCCACAAGCTGATTGACGAACAGTCGCGCCCGCGAGCGTACTTCCTGGGAAAGTATTTAATGGAGCATTCGGTACAAAATCTTTTGCTGGACCTGTCCAGCCGGGAACAGTTGAATAAGCCCAACGGATCGTAACCTGATTTGAATTGATTCCGGGATTAAATAATCGGGCTCCTGACAACTTCAAATAACATGTCGGGCCCGAAGCTCCGGGTGCGGAACCGATCGGAACATTCGTCGGATTCACTGTCATTTCAATTAGCGGATTCGCAATTGTACATGATTTTGTTTCTGATGTTTGAATGTAAGGGCCCGGATTATTATATACAAATCCGTCGAAATAAGGCGTTCCTTCTCTTGCCGTAAGAGTATAAGAATAAGTAACACCGGCAAGCATACCACCATGACCTTTAGTAATATCATCACTGTAACTGTATGCCGAATTACCCGGAGTAATCGTAGTCGAAGATGTATTCGCTGGGAATAACGGAATTGTTCCGCCGTAAACCTGAGATCCGACTTGAGTTCTATTTAACTCGTAAAAAATAGTTCTATTAAAACGTGCCGGCGACATATTCAGACTGCAAAAATATAAATTATCGTTTTGCTCTATTGAATCAATCGAAGGTACAGAAAGTTTTCGTGTAACATAAACTCGTGACCATTGCGATTCCCCGATAACACCTTCAAGCGTTCTTAATTTAAATCTGATCAGGTAACGGCTGCCGTTCGGTGCAGGATTTTGCATTGCAGCCCCGAGACGAACTGCAAAACTGAAACGACCGTTAAAACATTGCGGATATGATTTTCTTGAGGCCGGAATCGTTGAGTCTTCGACAATTCCTAAACCTTTGGTAACCCAAAAACATTCCTCACCGAGGCGGATACCGTTCCCTGTCGAAGGGTTGCCGCTCAATACTGTCGTTTGCTGACAGAAATCAGAAATGGCCGTCTTCTTCACTTCCGCCAGGGATAGTGGTATCTGTTGAAGCACTTTGGCTTCCGACTAACAATGTAGACGTAAATTGTTGGTTGGTACAACCTACAAAGAAAATAGATAAGACGATAAAATAGAGGTTCTTAGCGATTAGTTTCACCTCTTTATTTATCGGAAATTTCAGAATTTAATTTAGTGTTTGTGTCTCAGAACGAGACACAATTTGACACTTTTCAGCAAACCTGGTCTTTAAGTCAGCTCTTCGTCAGCTTCACCTTCGAATGGAATTTCATCTTCGATATGCTCCACTTCGTCTGTAAAACTTTCTGACGATTCACTGTCAGCCAGCTGTTGGGCCAGTGCTTCTGCTGACTGAACAGCTTGTTGTTCTGCCGGAGCATCCTGATCGGCATCCACTAGAGCTGCGCCTGCTGGCTGGTTCAAAGCTTCTTCATAACGAGCCAACCAGTTTACATCACGTTTAGGAACTTCTTCGCCAACAGCTAAGGCTTCTCTGATATTTTGCGCTTTTTCTTCATCGCGCTTCATCTTTTGGCGAAGCTTTTCCTGCTCGAAGAATTCCGAAGATGTTGAAATTGAAGTTAACTGTTCTTCGATGTCTCCAAGCTCTTCTTCACCTTGTGAGTAGCTGACTGCTTTAACTTCTTCAGACATTGAATCCGTTACCATAGCCAGTGTCGGTTTCTCTTCGGTTTCTTCACCGATACCTTCCGGCAACAACTCATCGATTTGTGAAAGGCTTGGAAGCTCTTTTAGGTTACGAAGCCCGAAGATTTCTAAGAAACGGCGGGTCGTACCGTATTGCATCGGTTTACCAGGAAGATTTTCAGCTTTTCCTTCGAAGTTAACTAATCCTTTTTCCATTAACGCACGCAACAAGTGACCCGATTCAACACCACGGATCTGATCGATTTCGATTTTAACTACCGGCTGCTTGTAAGCAACGATCGCTAAAGTTTCAAGAGCAGGGCCCGACAATTTGAAAGCACGTGTCTTAACTGTGCGCTTTAAGAAATTCATGTTATCGATTTTTGTGCGGATCTGGTATCCACCCGTTACTTCTTCAAGGCTGACTCCACGGCGTCCTCCGGCGTATTCAACAGCCAGAGCCTCGATCGCGCGGCGGATTTTATCTTTCTTAACAGTGGTCCCTTTGAAAACCTGCTGAATTGAAGCCAGGCTTACAGGGCGGTCTGAAGCAAATAAAATACTTTCGATGATACTTTCAATTTGTTCTTCAGCAACAAATTCTAAATCTTCGATTTGCGCTGACTCATAACCTTCAAGTTCGGTACCTTCAACGCTTTCGCCTTCTTCTTCGGCCGCAGCTTCAACAGCAACTTCCTCTTCTTCTTCGGTTGCTTCAGGTAAAAAACCTTCTTGCTCTGCTTCTTCAGTTAAAAAGACAGCGGCATCTGATTCAATAGCTTCGGTTGATTCGTCTGAAGCTTCCAGCACAGCCACTTCAGCTTCTGCATTAACCGTTACTTCGATTTCATTTTCAGTTTCAACGTTCTTTTTATTTTTTCTGCTCATTGTGTGCCCTTTTAAATTTGTGATTCAGGTTCACGGTCGAAGTCATTAGTCTGTAAGTCAGCTGTTACTAATTCGTTTTCTTGCGTGGGTTCAGGGGAAATTTCTTCATCGATTGTCAATTCAGTTACGGCTGTAAGCCCAATTGCATCTTCGGACCCTGCAACCATTTCAGGTTCTAGCGTTTGGCCTTCTTCTAAAGCCAGGTCAGCTTCCGCTGCAAAGATTTCTTCATCCGTTGCCATATCAGCTATCGGCTCTTCCGTTTGATCTCCAAAGCTCATTTGAGTCGCTTCTAAATCTACGGCTTCAAGTTCAGCTTCCATATCAACGATGGCCTGCTTTGCGAAAAGCTGGTTGGCCACATCTTCATTATTGATAACTCCGTAATCTTCAACTTTAGAAAGAACGTCGCCATCAATCTCTTTTTTACCTTGAATATGAATGTCGCCGTAATTTTCAGTTTGATATAAACCTACAAATCCCAGCTTCCCTAACTCGAGCAAAGAAAGAAACGTAATAAGGGCCTGGCGAGAACGTTGAATACGGTCACCGGCACCTGTCAGAAGATCAGCCATTCTTCTTGTTGTACCCGGCTTAATAAAATCGCGGATTTCCAGAATGCGCGAAGAAATCGACTGAAGTTTTACGTTTACTTTGTGAACGCGTTTGTGAAGAGCCTTTACCGCTTTTCGGTAAGAACCGATCAGCGAGAAAAGTGCGTTATCTTCCAGTTCAATTTCATCATCAGTCACTTCTAACTTTTCGCGCATGCCGCGCGCCCAAACGTCTCGGTTTAATAACGGGCGTTCATATAATGACTTGGAAGCTTCTTTAAACTTCTCGTATTCCAAAAGTTTTTGAACCAATTCCTTACGAGGATCTTCTTGTTCTACGATTTCACCGTTTTCGTCGTATTGCGGAAGAAGCATTTTAGATTTGATGTGAATCAATGTAGATGCCATCGCAATGAAGTCACCGGCGATTTCAAGATCGAATTCTTTCATCAGCTTGATGTATTCAAAGTATTGCTTTGTGATTTCTACGACGTTGATATTGAAGATATCCATCTCTTCTTTGCGGATTAAATAAAGAAGCAGATCCAGTGGTCCTTCAAATTGTTGCAACTGAACACGAATGCTCATGGGCGCCCTTTCAAATAATCTGTCTTAATGACTGATTATTTAAACTCATCCAATCTTTATGATTGAGATGTCATCTCGCGTCCTTACGAGTTTTCGCATCCTGCAGCAATTATTGAAGCAAGCACTTGAGGGTTATTCAACAAAATTCGTGTTATTTTTACGAAGATTTTTTACTTAGAAATTTGCATAAAAAAGTGGTTCCGCGTGGGGGACTTGAACCTAAGGTCCTTCGGATTATGAATCCGTCGGGCTAACGAGGAGCCAGCAGACCTACCGTCTCGTAAACAGCCTTCAACGTCTTTGAAGCCCGCTCTTGCGCCCGCTCTGCACCGCTTGCTAACAAGCTGTCCAGATGATCGCGGTTTTTCATCAAGTCATCGTATTTTTCTCGCACCGGTTTCAGGGTCTCGACAACAAGCTCAGCCAGATCGACTTTCAAATGCCCGTACATTTTGCCTTCGTAATCTTTTTCAAGCTGTTCGAAAGACTTTCCCGACAGAACTGAATAGATCGTCATCAGATTCGCAACTCCTGCTTTATTTTCAGGATCATATTTGATTTCTGTGCCCGAATCGGTTGCGGCCGATTTGATTTTCTTTTCGATTTTTTTTGCATCATCAATAATCGAAACGAAATTCTTTTCGTTTTCATCGGATTTTGACATTTTCTTCGTTGGATCCTGAAGAGACATAATACGGGCTCCGGTCTTTCCGATATAAGGTTCCGGCATTTTGAAGATGCCTTTTCCATAGCGGTTTTCAAAATATCCAACTAAGTCACGGCACAGTTCTAAGTGCTGTTTCTGATCTTCACCGACCGGAACCATGTCCGCCTGATACAATAAAATATCTGCGGCCATTAAAACCGGATATGTGAAAAGGCCGGCATTATTCGTATTTTTTGCATTTTCAGACTTTTCTTTGAACTGGGTCATTCGGTTCAGATAACCCATCGGAGCAAGACAAGTCAGAATCCACGAAAGCTCGGTATGTTCGTGAACCTGCGACTGAGCAAAGATAATGTTTTTATGCGGATCTAACCCAAGTGCTAAATACTGGGCAAAGAAACTGTAAATTCTGTCGCGCAAAACTTTCGGCTCTTGAGGCGTCGTCAGCGCATGCAAATCTGCCAAAAAATAGAGGCAGTCGTAGTCATTCTGAAGCTGCTTCCAGTTATTGATCGCACCGATGTAATTACCGAGAGTCAAATCCCCGCTGACAGTGCTGCCGCTTAAAATCGTCTTCTTCATGCCAGGCTCGACCCCAAGAATCCCATCAGTAAATTAAAACAAGCAATAACCGGAATTCGGAGAACTCCTAATGCGCCTGACATAACCAGAACTAAAAGCACCATGCTGGTTACATGTTCGTTTTGTTCCAATTTATAATTCAGTGAAGCCGGCAGAAATCTTGCCAGCACCTTTCCGCCATCCAGTGGATGAATCGGAAGAATATTAAAAATTGCTAAAAATAGATTTGTCAGAATAAACATCTGCATGAGCTTCATGACTGTTTCTTCGTAAGCGCCAAGAAATTGAAATTTCACTGCAAAAAACAAAAAGACCGTAGACAATACTGCCAACAGCAGGTTCGACGCGGGCCCAGCAAGCGCAATCCAAAACATATCGGATCTTACGTTTCGAAGGTTTCTGGCGTTAACCGGTACCGGTTTTGCCCAACCAAAGAATATCGGAATCCCAAAAACAATTGCACCAATCGGCAAAATAAAAGTACCGAATAAATCAGCATGAGCCATTGGATTTAAAGTTAAACGCCCCAGTTGTTCTGCGGTGTTGTCGCCACGAAGCTTTGCGATGAAACCATGCGCGTACTCGTGAAAACACAGAGCAAATAAAAACGGTACGTAAAAAAGAGCTAAACGCCCTCCGACTTCGGTAAAATCCATAATTTCTCCGTTCTGCAATAAGGCTATCAGAAGCGCGACTTATGTCGAGAAAAACCTTTGATTGCACTCACTTTGTTCAAGTACTATAAGCGAGTAAAAAATGAATAATATACGAGCGAAAAATGAATGTCTCTAAACAAACAATTTCATCCCGCGAACAGGTTATAAGAATCGTTGACGCTTTTTATGCAAAAGTTCGTCAAGACGAACTCATCGGGCCCATCTTTACAGAGCAGGCGAAAGTAGACTGGGATGAGCATCTTCCGAAGCTCTATAACTTTTGGGAAGATCTGCTTTTCGGCAGTGAAAACTACCACGGGCGCCCGTTTCCCCCGCATTTGAAGTTTAATTTGAAGATCGAACACTTTGAGCGCTGGTTAAAGCTCTTTGTAGAGACAATTGATGAAAATTATACCGGGTTAAAAGCCGATGAGATGAAAGCCCGCGCTCTCAGAATCGCACAAAACTTTTTAAACAATATCGAAATGCTTTCCAAAGACACTCGTTCGTAATTCCAGAGACAACAATTGCGAATTTATGCAATGCGTTACTTGAAAAATCAGTCCTAAAAGCTTAGGTTGTTTCGTCATCAAAATTTCAATTACTAAGTTTTAAGGAGTTCATATGATTCAAAATGCAAGACCGGCTCTTACTATGTGGTCCGAAGATGAAGTCGCTTTTCGCGATGCTGTAGAAGATGAAGTCGCTTTTCGCGATGCTGTACGCAGCTTCGCAGAGAGCGAAATCAAACCTTATGTAACTGAAATGGATGAGCACGCCAAAATGAAACCCGAGATCGTTTCAAAACTTTTTGAAATGGGCTTAATGGGTATCGAATCTCCTGAACACTTCGGTGGTGCAGGTTCAAGCATTTCAATGGCTTGCATCGCGATCGAAGAGCTCGCTCGCATCGATGGCTCTGTATCTGTTTTATGTGACGTTCAAAATACTTTAGTGACGAATGCCATTCTCAAATGGGGCAATGACGGCTTGAAAGAAAAATACCTTCCGCGTTTGGCGCGTGAATGGGTGGGCGCTTATTGCTTGTCTGAGTCTTCGTCGGGTTCAGATGCGTTTGCCTTAAAAACAAGAGCAGAAAAAAAAGACGGCAAATGGATCATCAACGGAAATAAACTGTGGATCACAAACGGTAACGAAGCGAGCTTCTTTATCGTGTTCGCGAACATCGACCCGTCAAAAGGTTATAAAGGCATTACAGCTTTCATCGTTGAAAAAGGATTCAAAGGTTTTACTGTCGGTAAAAAGGAAGACAAACTTGGAATTCGCGCCAGCTCTACTTGCGAACTGATTTTCGAAAACTGCGAAGTACCTGAAGAAAACGTACTAGGTGAAATCGGCAAAGGTTACAAGATTGCGATTGAAACATTAAATGAGGGCCGTATCGGAATCGGCGCACAAATGGTTGGTATCGCACAGGGCGCGTATGAAGCCACACTAAATTACATCAAGTCACGTGAGCAGTTCGGAAAGGCCATCGGTCAGTTCCAGGGTGTTCAGTTTCAGTTAGCGCAAATGCGTATTGAGCTGGAAGCTTCAAGACTTATGGTTTACAACGCCGCCCGCCTGAAAGATGCAGGCGAAGATTTTATTGAAGCCGCTGCAATGGCTAAGTACTACTCGTCAAAAGCTGCAGAAAAACTTTCTTCGATGGCGATTGATCTTTTCGGCGGAAACGGATTCACAAAAGAATATCCTGTCGAAAAATTCTGGCGTGACGCAAAAATCGGTCAGATCTACGAAGGAACATCAAACATGCAACTTCAGACGATCGCAAAAATCGAACTGGACCGCGCTTAATTAAAAGGAAGCGCGTAAGTGCTTCCGGTACTTCAATGGCTGATAAAAAACCGCATTCAAAAGCAAATTCTAAACCGTCAACTTCAGAGCCATTACGTCTCTCGAAACTCATGAGCGAGCGCGGACTGTGCTCGCGCCGTGAAGCTGATGATTATATTGCAAGAGGGCTTGTCAGAGTAAACGGCGAGATCGTCAGCGAACTTGGTACTAAGGTTATGCCTGATGTGCGAATTAGCCTTGAAGCTGAAGCACTTAAAAATCAGAAAAGATTAGCCACTATCATCGTGAATAAACCCATTGGTTACGTTTCTGGCCAGCCTGAACCCGGCTATGAACCGGCCATCAGACTTGTTAATGACCGTAACCAGTTCGGCCTCGGGAAACGCGTTCTTCAGCGCGGCGATTTACAAGGAATTGCGGTCATCGGAAGACTTGATATCGACTCGCAAGGGTTATTGATTTTTTCGCAAGATGGACGATTAGCCAAAAAAATTATCGGCGAAAACTCTGACATCGAAAAAGAATATATTGTTCGTGTTCAGTATCACGGGCCAGAGAGCCGCCTCCCCGCAGAAAAATTAAAATTATTGAACTACGGCCTGTCAATTGACGGAGAAAAATTAAAGCCCGCCATTGTTGAGTGGATCAACGACGACCAGTTAAGATTCATATTAAAAGAAGGAAAGAAACGCCAAATAAGAAAGATGTGCGAGCAAGTAGGACTTGAAGTAAAAGGCCTTAAGCGCGTTCGTGTCGGCAAATTAGTTCTTGGTGATTTACCCGAAGGCCGCTGGCGATTCCTTGAAGATCACGAAGAAATTTAATCCTATTGTATCATAATGAAATTGTTTTCAGCTATTAAAAGGGAAGACCGATAAGTTCCTGTTAAAAAAAGGAACTAAAATGCGTAAAAATATCGTTTCAGCATTGTTATTAATTTCCGCACCATTACTTGTTTTTGCGAAACCAAGTGGCGCACAAGAAAATGTAACACCAGCCTCGGTACCTGCGCGGGCTTCGGCATCTACAGCCACTGCTCCCGTGAATTATGAAAATATTTATATCGTTCCGAATCTTGATAAAATTCCGCGCTTCGTTCAGATGACTCGTTCCGAGCAGGATTCAAATGTTTGTTTTGCTGCCGCTGCTTCACAGGTTATAGATTTACATCGTTACAATCACCGCAATATTCGTGGCGATAATTTTACACCCTCTTCTCCTGTATTGATCGCAAGCCGGGTGCATCACATTCGTGGTTCCCGTGACGAGCAGCAAGGGGGCCCACCTAACCGCGCCATCGAGCAGTCTTTCCGGTTGGGCAACTGTTCAACACTGGCGCCTTCCCCAAATTACAACGACGGAGTTTTAACAATCGAAGAAGAGTTTTCTGCGATTACACAGGCGAGTCGCGCAGCTGGAGCACCTGCCAGCATTCGCCGTCAATTGTCAGAAGGCCTGTTTTCACCAAACAACAGTTCTTTTTTCAATCGCACTTATCAGTTTTGCCAGCCGGGCCACGGCGCCAGTTTCCGTGAAGATGAGAATTTCGGTTCTTTCGCGGTTGAGAACAATGGCGAATTTGTAACCGAAGAACAATGGAACACGGCTTTGCGGCACGCACAAAATTTTTCAGGGGGAGTGCAAGCGATTGCCATCGCGGCCTGTTACCAAGCTACTGACACAAGCGTTGACCCCGGTTGTAACAATCACGCCATGACAATCGTTGGTAAGCGCTGCCCTGCCGGAGCCGATACTTCCAACCTTGCCAGTGCCGGATGTCAGGTGCTTATCCGCGACTCTTACCTTCACGCCGAGGCCTCGCTTCCGGCAGGAGCCTCTTTCTACAGTGAAATTCCGAATGACCGCAATGACATCTGGGTTTCTGAACTAGCAGTAAAGAACGCAACGAGACTGATGCATATGATCGGCAACCCTCCTTCAGGTCAAACCTCTGCCCAGCGAATCGGATTAGGTGAGCGAGAAAGATCAAACCGCGAAAATGAATTACGGGAAGCACAAGAAGAACAAGGGGAAGATTCACCTGCGGATAAATAATTAGAAGTTATTTTTTCCAAGGGCTGTCTTTTTCTAAAAAAGACTCCCGCAAATTTTCTAGATATTTGATTTCATCCGGCGTAAAGCCGGATTTTTTTCTTAAATCATGATTTATCGGATTAATTCTTTTCGGTAATATAGCGCGAAGGCCATCCATCCGCTTTACAAAATCATCTGACGGATCAATTTTGCCTGCGTTACATAACTTCACATACCACTCGCTGCCGAAAAGCACGTGCCCAACTTCTTCCTGATTAATAATCTGAACAGCCTTTTGTACCGAGCGCGCATCCACTCCCGCCAGGCGCTTGATCAAAGTATCACCTGCATCCAGGCCGCTGCCTTCAAGGTAACGATGAACAATTAAAACGCGGTCAATCAAAGAGTCCTCAGGCGAAACGCAAGTCCATAACCCGCAGTTCACCGGCCAGTCACCCCAGTTGAATCCAAGAGCCTGAATCTCTGTCAGGCACATTTCTAAATGCTCTGACTCCGATAAAGTGATCTCCCACAGTTTTTCTTTAAACTCCTGCGGAGCCTCAGGAAATTCAGCCAGGGTTCTGATCCCAAGCTCCATCGCCTGTAACTCAATGCTGGCCAAATCGTGAAGCATACGGGCCTGCCCTTCCTTACCGGAAAAGCCTTTTTTAGGTGGATGAAGTTTGAATTCAAGAACCTCAGCGTCACGGGCCGGAGTATACGGCACAACAACCTTTGTCCGGTTAGTGACAGCAAAATCTGCATTCTGCCTGAGCACCTGGATTTTTTCGAATACGTTTTCGGTCTCAAAAGCCCACATGACCTCAAGCTAGCACATGAGACCATACCTAGACAAATTCGTTGTAAATCGTTAGCTTAGAGAACTCTAACGTAAAGGAATGATTATGGGAAAAGGTTGGAAAGCCGCAGGTAAAACAGAAAATGCCCAAAAAAAAGGGCAAATGTTTACAAAAGTGGCTCGCGAGATATCAGTCGCGAGTAAGCTTGGCGGACCTGACCCGGCTATGAACGCCCGTCTTCGTATGGCTATTGATGCCGCGAAGAAGATCTCTTGCCCCAACGATACCATTGAGCGCGCCATCAAAAAGGGTGCTGGCCTGTTAGACGACGGAAAAGTTATTGAAGAGTTAACGTATGAAGGCTACGCCCCTCACGGTGTAGGCGTTATCGTTGAATGCCAAACCGACAATAAACACCGTACCGCGCCTGAGATGCGTGCGGTTTTTAAAAAACACGATGGCAACTTGGGTGAAACCGGAAGTGTGGCCTGGATGTTTGCACGCGTCGGTGAAATTGAAGGAACCAAAACCGGATCTTTTGATATCGACGAAGAAGCGATCGAAGCCGGTGCTGACGATGTTACTAAAAATGATGACGGCACTTATACTTTTTATTCGGCGAGCGACAGCCTGGATGCCGTTACTAAGGCTTTAACCGGCCGTGGCTGGAAGATTTCGTCTTCGGCATTATCTTATAAGGCGACTAACATCACACAGCTAACAGATGAACAGAAAAAAGATGTCGAAGAGTTTTTAACTGCGGTTGATGACTTGGATGATACTCACAAGGTTTACGCTACAATTTAATCTTTTTGAAATCGGAAACGATTAAGAGGGACTCAGGTCCCTCTTTTTTTATTCCATCACTTCTTAGCAACTCTGCGGGCTCTGCGTTTTTTTGATTTCTTTTTAGGAATTACACATTTAGGAATATCGAGTTTTTCGCGGGTTGATTGTTCGCTTAACCCACAATCCGCAAATGGAATATTCATGACAAAATACGAGCCGTCGGGCTTGGTGGCGTAAGGATAAAGGATCTCTTTATACTCATCGATATGATACTTAAAATTCGTTAAATTCTCGAAGCCGTTATTTTTAAGAATTTCTTCCCATTGCGAACCCGGCCACTGGCAGATCTTTTCGCCTTTATCTTTAATCAGAGATACGGATTCTAAGTTTTCGGATCTTTCAAAAACCAGGCTGTGGCGTAAAGTTCCGAAAACCTTTTTGCCGTCCCGGCTTAACATCGAATCTTCAGCCATGATCTTACAAACTTTCGGCGCTTCTTTAACCTTATTCATACGAATACGGGCTTCGCCCAAATGAGAGAAGATTAAAATAAAGATGAATCCGAATAAACTTTTATTCACCCTATAAGTGTACGGGAATATTATTTAGAAAGTAAATACTGAAATGCAGTCGCGTAATACTTGATTTGTTTAATCATGGAGTAAAGTCCGTTAGAACGACTGGGACTTAGTCCTGAATCAAAGCCAATTTCCTTCAGAAATACAGGTTCTGTTTTCAAAATAACATCCGGAGCTTCTCCGGAATAAACCTTCAGCGCAATCGCCACCAGCCCCCGCACTATGAGAGCATCGCTGTCGCCTTTGAAATAAACTTTTTTATCCGGCCCTAATTCAGCTTTGATCCAAACCTGCGATTGGCAGCCCTTAACTTTAAGGTCTTCGGTTTTAAACTGATCCTCCAGGCCGGGCCATTTTTTGCCGTACTCTATGATTTTTTCGTATTTTTTTTCCCAGTCATCGGAAACAGGAAAATCATTTTTAACAGCAACAATTTTATCTTCTATTGGCATAATCCAGCACTTCATCTTCCAAGGAAAGCCCCTGCTCTCCCAGTATTTCTTTGAATTGTTTTCTATCTAACTTTTGCACGATTGCAAAACACTTTTTATAGAAAGCAATGTGATCATCGTAACCGTTCCAGATTTTTTTGTCTTCTTCTTTAGAAAGAGATTTCTGGATGACTTCATCCTGCTCAAATTCCCGTTTGTTCAGATAAAAAAGCTGATCAGAGAGATCGCGCGGAGAAAAATCAAGCTGCACCAAACACTCTTCCGCAAGCGCCATCTCGACGTAACTTAGATAATCACTGAGCACCGCCCAAAATTTTAGGCCTGATTGTCCTTGATCACTTCTACAGAAGAACGTTGTACAGACAACTCCGCGGCTGCTCCAGATAGAACAGCGGTTCTGACCTGTATCATAATAAGGGCAAAGAAGTGCGGCATCGTTACCGAACTGTTCTTCTTCTTTGTTCAGAAATAAAAATTGATAATCAAACGGAGCCACGATTCCGATTGGAAGTGCAAACTCGCGATTTTTTATTTTCGATTCGATTTGCAAAATGCCGGAGGTTTTCTCTGAGCGGCTCAGCAACGCCCCGACCGAATAATTCGGTAAATAAGGGTGAAAGGTACAACATTTGAGATCCGGCTTATAAGGAAATGCAAAACGTTTATCGCGCGAACGCAAACAGTTGTCGCAAGTCGCTTTCGTTTCTGTGACTTCTAATCTTGAAATTTTTGAGTTAAGAATTTCTTTATAAAAAGAGGGAACAATATCAGATAAGACCGTCAAGCCATCACCCTACCTGACTTCCAACGCCGAAATGAACTTTGTATTTATGCTTTTGAATGTAGCATAGCCCATAACGAATATCTATAGTTAAATTAAGCTAAATCTATACGTACATGTGTCTAACAAATTTCAGCTATTTTAAGATCGCACAAAGTCGCCTATTTTTCTTTAATAATATCAATAACTTACCATGCCTTAAAGTGAGACAATCGGGATTTTTTTGGTCTTCGCCTTGCTATGTAAAATGTAGCAATTGGAGGTTCTTATGAAAACAATCTTAGCCGTTTTAATGCTTTTCTCTGCTTCTACCGCGCTCTCAGCATCTAAAACCCAAAACTTCAGCTTTCAGTACAAGGCTAAGCAATACAAGAGCTTCACGATCGTAAGAGCCGCATCTAACAAAGAAGAAGCTTTCCGTTTAGCTGCTAAAGACTGCTTTAAACACCTGACAAATAATAAGTATCCTGGCGAAGAAAAAGGCTTAGAGATCATTGATATTTGCGCAAATCCAAAAATCTAGTTAAGCTCTGACATAACCATTGAGTTAAACTCACCAGAGTTAATTAGAGGAATTTAAAATGAGCCTTCTTAAAAAAGTAACTGACTTCTTATTCGGTAAAGACCCTGATATTTTTGATAATAAAGGCCAGGTCCTTCACAAGCTTCCTAAAAAGAAATGGGACGACTGGAACAACCGTATCGTTAAAGGTGAAGATTACAACTGGCGCACTCACTCCGGCGTAACAGCCGGCGAAAACGATAAATCAAAAACAACTAAGCATTAATTCTAATTTAAATTGTCCTGCCACTCAGCGATCTTGTTGAGTGCCTGCAGCGGCGAAGATTTCTGTACAGAAAACTTCTTAACATCATCAATCAGTTTCTGCTTTTTCTCTTCTTCTTCCCGGTCAAATAACGACATTTGACTCTTAACAACCGGCAAAGCCTTCATATCTTTTATTTCAGCTTGTGCAGCTACTGTCCCGCTACCGCCGGCTTCATGAACTTTTAACAACTGTGCCGCTCTTTTGGTAATGTCTGCAGGAACACCCGCCAGCTCTGCCACTTGAACTCCGTAACTCTTACCTGCTGGTCCTGGCGTTAGCACGTGTAAAAATTCAATTTGCCCGTTCCCGTGATCTAACACTTTCATGTGAGCATTTTTAATCTGCGTAAGTTGCGTCTGCAGCGCCGTCAGCTCGTGATAGTGAGTCGCGAATAGAACATGGTTTTTTAAAGTATTAACGATGTGTTCAAGAATAGCCTGGGCCAGACACATGCCATCGAACGTGGCTGTTCCTCTTCCGACTTCATCCAGAATTAATAAACTGTCTTGCGTAGCGGACTTCAGCATTTGCGCTGTCTCCGTCATTTCAACCATAAAGGTCGAAAGCCCTTCAGATAACTGATCGCTGGCCCCGATTCGAGTGTAAACCGCGTCGTAAACCGGTAACTCGGCTTTGATGGCCGGAACATAACTTCCCATTTGGGCCAGCAGCACATTTAAAGCCACTTGTCTCATGAGAGTCGACTTACCGGCCATATTCGGGCCCGTTAATAAAAGACA
This sequence comes from Pseudobdellovibrio sp., assembly GCA_020696855.1. Lineage (GTDB taxonomy): Bacteria > Bdellovibrionota > Bdellovibrionia > Bdellovibrionales > Bdellovibrionaceae > Pseudobdellovibrio. The sequence goes on along the minus strand of JAJFMT010000030.1, from coordinate 12,398 downwards.
CTCAGACTGATTAAGCTTAACCGTATTGGGAACAAAGCTGCTTCCGGTGAATTGTTCAACTACCGGATGCCGGCAGTTTTCAAGTAACAGCTCGCGGTCATTACGGATGACAGGGCGGCAGTAACTTTGTTCAAGACTCAGCCATGAAAGAGCACTTACAACGTCAAGCTCGCTGCAAAGCTGTGCTAACGCTAGAAGTTCCGGCGCCATCTCCAGCACATGACGGCGAAGCTGATCAAACAAAGCAAACTCAAGATCAAAACGTTTCACCTGTGCAGATAAAACTTTCTTTTCAAGTTCAATAAGCTCTTCTGTGCAAAAGCGTTCTGCGTTCGCAAGCGTTTGCTTACGCTGATAATCCGCAGGAACTTTATCTTTATGAAGGTTCGTGACTTCAATGTAATACCCGAAAACGTTATTATAGCGGACCTTCAACGAAGTAATTCCCGTACGTTCTTTTTCTCTGCGTTCAAGATTTTCAATCAGCGAATGAGCGTTTGTAGAAAGATTCACTAACTCATCCAGCTCTGCTGAAAAACCGGATTTAATAATATGACCCTGCTTTACACTTAACGGCGCTTCTTCAACGATGCGTTCAGTAATTTCACGTGATAGCTGCGCCGTTTTTTTTAAGTCGGCGACTTGTTGAGATGGAATAAAAAATGTTTCACACCAGTTTAGCGCTGCAAGCCCGGCGTCGATCGATCCTGAAAGCGCAGTTAAATCCCGACCGTTACACTGCGGCTGCGCGATCTTTCCTAAACGGCGTTCGATATCGCCCATTCCGCCCAGTGCTTCGCGGACTTTTTTTAGCTCCAGCATATGATTACGGAAGCTTTCAATCTGATCAAACCGTGATTCGATCTGTTTTTTATTTCTTAATGGGAAGCACATCCACTGACGCAGCAATCTCGCGCCCGTAGAGGTTTTAGTTCTATTAATCGCATGGTAAAGCGATCCATTGGCTTCACCTTTGAAATTCGAGAAAACTTCCAAGTGACGCAAAGTCGTCTGTGAAAGATGCAATCGGTGTTCAAATTCACGCTCTACAAACGGACGCAGAATCTGGATCAGTTCAGCGTTCGCAAGAGATTTCACGTAACCTAAAAGTTTACCGGCCGAATCTGCGCCCTCTTTAAATTCTGAAACAACGATGCGCTCAGAAATTTTCGTCTCAGAAAGCCATTTTTCATTTTTATCTGCAACCACGAGCTCTGCTACAGGCAACACTTCTAACAGCTTCAGTTTTTCGTTTATGTTCTGCGAACTGAAGTAAAAGCATTCACCTGTGGTTGTATCTACAAAACTGATTTGATTATCATCTATAGCTGTGAGGTAGTGGGCTTTACTTTGATCAAGAGTTTCACTGTCGTAAACCATTCCCGGAGTCAAAATTCTGGTAATGGCACGCTTAACAATCCCTTTAGCAGTGGCCGGATCTTCAACCTGGTCACAAATGGCGACTTTAAAACCTGCAGCTAATAATTTATTAATCGGGCCGGCAACAGCATGGTGCGGGAATCCGCACATTGGCGTTTGGTCTTCTGACTTTTTGTTTCTTTGCGTAAGCGTAATTCCCAGTAATGGTGATGCTTTGACGGCATCATCATAAAAAAGCTCGTAAAAATCCCCCATACGAAACAGTAGGATTTTATCCTGGTGAAGTGATTTGATATCCCAATACTGCTTCATGAGCGGAGTCAGTTCGCCGTCTTTTTTAGCCATGTAATGGTTTTATTTTTTTGGAGAAGGAGTTTCAAATATAAAGTGCTTTATGCGCAAACTTAAAGCACCGAATTTGAAAGCTAATTGCTTAATTTGTAATACATTTATTCCAGTTAATTTTAAGCTTCTGTGAGAAGCTGGCATCAGTCGAATCGACAACGATTTGAGCACTGGAATTTGAAGGATCTCCTGCATTTGTTACAGAGATGCGCGAACGAATTCTTAAAGTCGCATTTTGAACACGGTCTACACACTCAAACATGTCACCTTTGCGGATCCGCTTGATGATGGCTCCAAGGCCACCGTGTCCTTTTCCGTTTCCGGGCCCAACTCCGTTGCCAGGGCCACCCGGGCCGTGACCTTTACCATGGCCATTGCCGTTACCCTGATTTTTTGCAATCTGTCCGATGAGAGCACCAAGAAACCCACCCTTCAATTTATTCGTGTTATAGACATTCTGAGCCGGCATATTTTGCTCAGTCGGAACCATGTTTTCAATCGGGCTTCTGTAGACAGTAACAAAGTTATCCATCATAGGACCACGCATGACGTTTTCCTGAAAGTCGCGCATACGGCCCTGAAATCCTCCTGACGACGGTGTATCTACAGAGATTCTTTGCTGAGCGATTGTTTTGTTATTCGGTAAACCCACAAAGCCTCGGTATTCAACAGCTTCAAATTGAAAGCTCCAGCCGGCTGGAAGGTCAAACTTGACGACGACTACGCAGTTTTTATTCGCTACGCGTGCATTGATGTTAGGGCTACCCGCACCTACTTCAGCTTTGAAGCGGTCATATAAAATACTCATGTACTGAAGATCCGGTGTTATTGAGACTCTGGCAGATTCAGCATCGCAACCGGTGCCACGAAAGTCCACGCTTGTAATATTTGCGAAAGGCGGAACTTCTTGCGCCTGAGCGCTTAATCCTAATCCTAACAAGAGCCAAACTGCTACCGATTTCATGAAATCTCCTCTGCTGTTCCAAGGTATAGCAAAGGGTGTTCCAAAAATGATAAGTTTTCGTTATGTCAGTTATTAGCAGCGTGCTTCGCTTTTTTAGAATTCCACCAGCCTTGGAGAATGAGCAGCAAACCCGCAGCCCATATGAAGAAAAATCCTTTTAACTGAAGTGGCGTCAGTGGTTCATCATAAATGAGAACGCCGGTTAAAAACTGAATGCTTGGTGCAAGAAACTGAAAGAATCCCATAAGGTAATACGGCACTCGCTGCGCGGCTAACGCAAAAAAGATCAGTGGCAGGCCGGTTACAACGCCTGAGATAACTAAAAGAAAAATCGAAATATTCCTATTGTCGGCATTGATCCACTGTGGTGCATGAGTCAGTAAAAAAATCAGAGCAAAAGGTAACATAACAACCGACTCGAACTGATTGGAATTCAGCGATGTCACCGGATTTATTTTTTTGATGAGTCCGTACAAAGAAAATGAAACCGCTAAAAATAATGCGATCCACGGGATCTGGCCTTGCGCAAAGGTGATCGTACCGACTCCAATGACAGCAAGGACTGTCGCTACTTTCTGGTACGTGGACAAGCGTTCATTTAAAAAGAAAACGCCCAAGGCAATGTTCACCAGTGGATTAATAAAATAGCCAAGGCTGCTTTCAACAATCTGGTTTGAATTGACTGCATAGATGTACATAAGCCAGTTCGTCATCAAAAGAATCGAACCCAGAATTAAATTCCGGGTTAAGGCAAATCCGGGAGGCTTGTAGACGAAAAATTTTCTTTTTTGATAAAACAATACGCCGGTATAAAAAACAAATGACCATACAACCCGGTGGCAAAGAATTTCAAGATATGGAATGTGCTTCAGAAACTTCCAGTAAATCGGAAAGAAGCCCCAGCCTAAATACGCAAGAACCGCATAGAGCGACCCCGTTTTTACAGCCGAAGAGTCATTTGAATTTACCATCTACCTGCTTTTTAGCTTTGAAATCAATTTTTCGTAGATGCCGTCAAAGCCGCCGTTACTCATGATGAGAACTACATCATTGCTTTTTGCTTTTTTACCTAGCTCTTCCACAATACTGTCGGCCGAAACGTAAACATCTGCGGCACAGCCCTTTGCTTTCAGGTCTGCAACCAGCTCTTCTGTTGAAAAACGGTCGGTTTCAGCAATTTTGCCTTGATCGAACGGCTTTGCAATCAATGTTTCATGAGCTTCCGAAAATGCATCGACATAATCTTTTTGAAAAACTTTTCTGCGTGAAGTTGCAGAACGCGGTTCGAACACAGAAAAAACTTTTCGGTTTTTATACCGGCTTTGAATAGCTTTAACTGTCTCTTTAACTGCTGTCGGATGGTGGGCAAAATCTTCGATCAAAAGAACGCCTGAGTACTCGCCCAGGATTTCCTGGCGGCGTTTCACGCCTTGAAAGCTCTCCATCGCTTTTTGAACACTTGCAACTGGCCAGCCCTGAATGTGGCTTTGAGCAATGACAGCAGCGGCATTAAGAATATTGTATTTGCCTGTTAACGCGGTTTTAAACTCACCAACAAGCTGGCCTTTAAACGAAATCGTAAAGGCGGTTGCACTTTCAGATTCAGCAGTGATGGCAGCAACGTAATCATTGCCTGCGCCAAAACCGTAGGAATGTTTTTTACCTGCCGTTGATGTTGAGGCGATTTCTGAAACATTTTTATCATCACCCCAGAAAACCAAGGAACCGTTTTGCGGAATGAGTTTCATCAGCCGGTAAAACGCGGCCTTAACAGCGTCGAAATCTTTGTAGATATCCGCATGATCGAATTCAACCGAAGTTAGAATCACATTTTTAGGCCGGTAATAAATAAATTTAGGAACCTTATCGAAATAGGCCGTGTCATATTCGTCGCCTTCGATTACGAACGTATTAGCTTCCGGATTTTTAAAACTTTGCGAAAAGTTTTTTGGAATTCCGCCGATCAGAAAACCCGGTTTTAAACCGCCCACGTCGGCTGTCCATGCCATTAACGAAGTCGTCGTCGTTTTGCCATGAGTTCCTGCGATAACAAAGCAGTCACGTTCTGCGATAATCACTTCGCCCATCGCCTGTGGAAGCGAACAGTACGGCAAGTTTAAGCGGTTCATCTCCATCGCTTCTTCGTTGTTGGCAGAGATAACATTCCCGACAACCACAAAATCTGGAGCAGGATTTAAATTTTCTTTTTTATAAGGGCGCAGAATCTGAATTCCAAGTCTTTCAATCTGCGTTGACATCGGCGGATATGGATTAAGATCGCTTCCCGTTACCTTAAAACCTCTGTCCTGCAGTAAGCCGGCTAAAGAGGCCATCGCTGTTCCGCAGATACCCATAAGGTGAATTGTAGATCCCGGTTTTAAATTTTTAATTGAAGATTGAGGCATTATGTTACCCTTTTCAGTGATTCATAAATCCAGCTGTGAATCTGAGGACGCAAAGTAATAAAACCTTTGTTCTCTCTGCCGTAGTGAACTCGGTTGCTGAGAACAAGAACTAACAAATCATTACGCGGATCATACCAGAACGATGTTCCTGTGAACCCGGTATGGCCTATAGACAGAACTGAAAAGTGCGGCCCGCACGAAGCGCTATTTAACGATGGCATCATGTAACCCATGGCCCAGTCACCGACATCAAGAGGCACAGCCCGTTGTGCAAACAGCTGCGCCGTCTTCTGCCGGACACTGTATCTGGCAATCCCCTGAAGTTGTGAACGCACGTTCAATCCGAAAGAAGATACGTCTTCTATCGTTCCGAAAAGCCCTGAGTGAGTAGAGATGCCACCGAAGCTCCATGTGTTTTCATCGTGAACTTCCGCACGCAGAATTCTTTTTCTCCAAGGACAGTCTTCAGTAGGAGCAAATTGCTCTCTCGGAATGTCCGTTTTATTTTCTAAATGAAAATCAAGAGTAGTTCCGGGGTAAAACTTGTCTTTCAGCGCCAGCCAGGTTTGGTGCAAATCTTTATCGCTGAACTTTTCAAGAATGAATCCCAGCAGAATCACTCCTAAATCCGAATAAACGGACTTTCCGGTTTTATTTATTTTGGAATTATTGATTTGCTTGAAAATCCACGGACGTTTTTCGTTCCAGGCTAAATCCAGATTAATTTCTTTGTAAAACGGCACCCACCACTCAAGACCTGAAGTGTGTGTCATCAATTCAGTGATGAGAGTATCGTGTTTGTATTCCGGAAGAATTTCGCTGACCTTCGTGTTAAAATTCCATTTCCCTTGATCGAAAGCTTCCATCATGGCTTGCTGGGTAAAAATAACTTTCGTCATCGATGCTAAGTCATAACGGGGATACGTTTGGCCCACACTTATATCACAGACGAGCCGGCCGATGTGGTAAGCCCTGGCCACCACTCCCGGAGTTACGTCGGGAATCGCCTGCTTGATCTTTTCAATTAACTGATTTTCTTTACTTGTATATTTCATTTCTCGCTCTTAAATGGTGAATAGACTTTCATTTCACCTGAATTATCTGAAGACGTGATCTCTGCTTTTGTATTAAAAAATAACGGCCTTTGCAGCTCGCCGTGCCCGTTTTCAATCCCGGTAAAAGCCGGGATCTTCAGTGTGGCGCAGAAGTTCGATAGCACATCCTGAATATAGTTTTCTTTATTCGGCTCATCACAATTTGTAAAATCACCGAAGACAATGGCCTTTGCACCTTCAAAAGCACCCGCCTGCTTCAACTGCTGCAGACACCGGTCAACCCGGTAGGCCCGTTCACAAAGCTCTTCAAGAAATACGATTTTATTTTTTGTTTTTATCTGTGAAGGGGTTCCAAGTGTTGATGCAATCACCATCAAATTGCCGCCGACAACTTCTCCGGTGATTTTCTTTTTGCCGCCTGCTGCTTTGTTAATGCCCTTCAAACCGGAAAAATTCATTACAAAATCAGGATCGGTCAACGCGCTTTTTATTTCCTGAATGTTTTTTTCAGTCAGCTTTTCTAAAGCTAAGCGGTCAATTAAAGCCGAATGCAGGCAGGGCCAGCCCCACTTTTGGGTCATGACCGTCTGAAGTGACGAAATATCGCTGAGACCAATAAGAATTTTTTTATTTTTAGGAACAGCCATTTTTTCAATAAACGGCAATAATCTGATTGAGCCGTAGCCGCCGCGCAAACACCAGACAATTTTTGAGTTCGGATTTGTAATCGCTTTTTTAAAACTGTTAAAACGGTACTCGTCAGTATTTGAAAGAAAGATTTCGGGTTTTAAAAGATTTTCGTCATAAACAACTTCATATCCCCACTGTCTTAGAACTTCGGCGCCTTTTTCTAAATGATTTAAAGGCGCGTGTGAACCGGGGGCAATAATTTCAATCACATCGCCCTTTTGCAGAGGAATTAATTCAGACGCTTTTTTAGATTTGCTTGGCCTGACTTTTGTCTTTTTGGTCAGTGTTTTTTTTCGTTTCGACACCCTTTAAGCTTGTAGGATATTCCCCATTAAAACAAGCCGCGCAGAAGCGTTCAGGACCACTGCTCAAAGCCTTCCACATACCGTCTTCCGAAAGGTAGGCAAGCGAATCAGCACCGATGTATTTGCGGATGTCTTCTATGCTGTTCTGCGAAGCAATCAACTGGCTTTTTTGAGGGGTATCAACTCCGTAATAACAAGGTCCAGTGGTTGGCGGTGAAGCGATTCGTAAATGCACTTCTTTGGCGCCTGCCTGGCGAATAAGAGCGATGATCTTCTGGCTGGTAGTTCCGCGCACCAAAGAATCATCAATAACAACAACCCGTTTATCTTTCAGGATTTGAGGCTGAGGATTAAGCTTAATTTTTACCCCCACATCGCGAATCGACTGTGCAGGCTGAATAAATGTTCGGCCAATGTAATGATTGCGAATAATTCCGAACTCAAACGGTATTCCGCTTTTCTGTGAATACCCGATAGCCGCAGGCACACCGCTGTCCGGTACAGGAATGACGACATCCGCTTCAATTCCGGACTCTTCTGCCAGTTTTTCACCGAATTTTTTGCGGGAGTCATAAACCGATTTACCGAACACAACCGAGTCCGGCCTTGAAAAGTACACGTGCTCAAAAACACAGTTAGCCGACTTCCTGTTGGTTTGACCATTAGCTTGGCCGGCAACTTCGGTACCATCGGTAAAACGCGATGATTTGATTCCTTCAGAAGAAATTTCGACGATCTCACCCGGTTCGATCTCACGAACAAACTGGGCTCCGATCAGATCAAGAGCGCAGGTTTCACTGGCTACGACGTAACATAATCCCGAGCCTGACTTCATTTGGCCCAGCACCAGTGGCCTGAAACCCAAAGGATCACGAAGCGCAACCATGCGGTCATGCGCAAGAATTACAAAGCTGTAAGCCCCTACTAAATTTTTAAGAACTTCAGTTAAGGCAGAAACCAAGTCATTTGAAGGATGTTTTGCCAAAAGATGAAGTAAAATCTCCGTGTCACTGGTGGCCTGAAAAATCGCACCGTCTCGCTGTAATGCCGTACGAAGAATAGAACTGTTTACGATGTTTCCGTTGTGTGCCACAGCTAAAGGACCTGAAAGCAACTCAGACGTCAACGGCTGAGCATTCACAACCGAGTTATCACCCGTAGTCGAATAGCGAACATGCCCAATGGCGACCGAGCCCGTTAACTTTGCAAGAGTCGATTCAGAAAAGGCGTCGGCCACAAGCCCCAGCGATTTGTGAATACGGTGCACAGGTTGTCCGGCTGATTGCATGTCGAGGCTCACGATACCTGCAGATTCCTGACCACGGTGTTGCATGGCATACAGACCCAGGTAAGTCAGCTTTGCTGCCTCCGGGTGATTCCATATTCCAAAAACACCACATTCTTCTTTCCAGGAATTCTTCATAAGCTAGCTCTCTCCTACAGTCCGGTTTGGTAAGTTTTTCTGAAGTCCGTCAGATCCATCGACAGCTGATTCGTGAACTTAATTTCGTTTAATCGGGTTTCGCCAACTTTTTTAATTTCTACAGGACATTTTTCAAAATGCTGCTTCAAAAATTTTTCAAATTTTTCCGCATTCTCACCGGTCGCAATTAAAAACGAATAGAAATGATCTTTAAATGCCGCTTCCGGTGCATCCAATGCAAGATCGTAACTGAGATCAAATCCGATTTGATCTGTGCACATCTTCAGACAAGTCAGCCCGATTCCTCCGAGCCCCACTGCTTTTATAGACGAAACTTTTAGTCCCTCTAACTTAATACTTTTATCCAGAGATGTACAAATTTTTATGAAATCCGCCACTTTTATTGTGTCGTTCAAAGTAAATTCCGTTTTTTTACCTGTGAAATTATCGGCGTAAATGTTTGATTCCACCCACGGAAGTTTAACCATGAAAATGTGATCATGTGCTTGAGTAAACTGATCCGGAATAATTTCTTCTACGCTGTCACGGAGTCCGACAACACCCACAGCCGGAGTCGAAATAATGTTTTCACCCAGAGTTTCATTGTAAAAACTGACGTTACCGCTAATGACCGGTGCATCGAGTTCGACTGAAGCTTTTGCTATCGCTTCTACACTCGCAACAAACTCTGACATGATTTCGGGCCGTTGCGGGTTCCCGAAATTAAGACAGTCAGTAGCGGCCAGAGGCTTCGCACCTTTCAAGGCCATCTGTAAAGACGGATAATAGATGGCATCAAATGCGCCGACTTCTGCGTCCATCAACATCACTTCAGGACGGCAACCGACACCTAAACCAAGCCCTCGTCCTGTATGATCCAGCCGTGCGAAAGCAACAGAGCTTGAGCAATCCATTGCTGTTCTGGCGCCGACTCTCTGATCGTACTGATTGTGAATCCACTTTTGCGAATTCAGCTTCATTTCTTTTTGCAGCTTTTCAATCAGTTTTTGATAATTGGCTGTTGGCGCATTCAGCTTGGTAACTCTGTTCGGGTAATGCCATTTCGAATAAGGGCGCTTGTACTGCGGAGCATGTTCGACAATAAGATCCGGATCGATCTCAGTTAGCACTTCCCCGCCCCACATCAGTTTGACCTTACGGTCTTTTTGCACTTCACCTAGAATGGCCGCGTCGAGACTCCATTTTTTAAATGTAGCTTGCAGCTTTTCAAAATTTTTCGGCTCGCAAATTAAAAGCATCCGCTCCTGGCTTTCAGACAACAAAATATCTTCGGCAGTCATTGTTGAATCCCGTAACGGTACTTTTTTAAGATCGATAACAAGACCCACCTGCCCTTTTGAGGCCATTTCAAAGCTGGAGCTAGTAAGACCGGCCGCACCCATGTCCTGCATGGCAACAACATAATCTTTTTCCAGAACTTCGAGGCAGGCTTCGATCAAGAGTTTTTCATAAAATGGGTCACCGATTTGTACATTCGGTTTTTTAGAGTCGGAATCATCATCGAAAGAGGCTGATGCCATTGAAGCACCATGTACTCCGTCACGGCCGGTTTTTGCACCGACGTAGACAACCAGATTTTTTTCGCCTTTTGCTTTTGATAGCGCCATCTTTTGCTCAGGCGCAAAATATCCGACATTAAGCGCATTCACGAGGATATTCTTATTGTAGCGCGGATGCAGATTTGTCTGCCCGGTTACCGTTGGAACTCCTACGCAGTTACCGTAAGAGGAAATTCCTTTGACGACCCCGTTCATTAAATACTTCATTCGTGGTGCGTTTAGTTCTCCGAAACATAAGTAGTTAGCATTCATAATCGGGCGTGCACCCATCGTAAAGATGTCACGAAGAATACCACCGACGCCGGTAGCAGCACCTTGAACAGGCTCGATAAAGCTTGGGTGATTATGACTTTCCATTTTGAAAGCTACTCTCTCACCTTGCCCTAAATCTACAACTCCCGCGTTTTCTCCGTCCATATCCGGAGTGTTGGCGTTTCGGTATGAGAATTTGCGTAGATGAATTTTTGAAGACTTATAACTGCAGTGTTCGCTCCACAAGGCAGAAAATAAAGGCCATTCAACCAGCTTAGGTTCACGGCCCAGCAGCTGCTTCATTAAATTATATTCTTCTTCAGATAGACGGTAGGTTTTCAGTTTTGCAGCTAAATCAGTACTCATAAAAAGAACTCTCCGTCTGTTGAACCCATCCAGGTATGCAAAGCGCGTTCAGGGTGCGGCATCAATCCGCACACATTTTTTTGCGCATTCAATACCCCCGCAATATTCAGTAGCGATCCGTTAGGGTTTTGATCGTAAGTGAGCCACACTTGTTGATTGTCGGTAATCTTTTTGAGATTTTCAGAATCCGCATAAAAATGTCCTTCACCGTGTGCGATAGGTAAAACAATTTTTTGATCGGTTTTTGCATTTTTAGAAAAAGGATTATTGGTATTTTTAAATGTCAGAGTCGTCAGTTCATCTTTAAACCGAAGACTGTCATTTCGCAGTAAAGCTCCCGGAAGTAATCCGGCTTCACACAAAATCTGAAAGCCGTTACATATTCCTAAAACCGGTTTTCCTTTTTCAGCAAATTCCTTTACTGATTTCATTAAAGGAGTGTGTGCGGCCAAAGCCCCGCATCGCAGGTAATCGCCGTGGCTGAAACCACCGGGCAGGATGACCATATCATAACTATTTACATCGAAGCGGTCCTCGTACCAGAGGTATTCGGCCTGATGATTTTTTGAAAGAACCCATTTGCGAATGTCCTCATCGCAATTGGTTCCGAGAAATCTTGTGATCCCAACTTTTAAAGCCATAAAGTCTCCGTTCGGCGTTAAAGTGTTAAGCTAATGCTTACTTTTTTCGATGCTGAAAGCTTACTTTGTTCGAATTACATCAACTGAATTTCGAATTTTTCTATCAGCGGATTGTATAAACCGCCCTCTTTCAGCATTTTCTCTACCTGAAGTTTAGCGGCCTCTTTATCCTCAAGAGATAGATTCATTTCGACGTACTTGCCGATCCGGCAGTCCTGAACTTCAGAAAACCCGTTCATTTTCATTGATTGCTCTACGGCACGGCCCTGAGAATCAAGAATCACTTCACGCGGCATTATTTTGATACCTATTTTCATACACCAATTTCCTTTTCAAGTCTTTTATAAACTTCAGCGTAAGCTTCTTCGACAGAACCTAAATCTCTTCTGAATCTGTCTTTATCCAGCTTCTCGTTTGTTTTTACATCCCATAAGCGCATGCAATCCGGGCTGATTTCATCAGAAAGAATGATGGCTCCGGAAGAATCCGCTCCGAACTCAATTTTAAAATCAATTAATTTCAATCCTGTTTTTAAAAACAGCGGTGAGATAATTTCATTAATTCGCAGAGCTTCCGCACGTAAATGTTTCAGTTGATCGGCCGTTGCCCAGCCTAGCGCCAGCACCTGATCTTCATTAACGAAAGGGTCATTTAAGGCATCATCTTTATAGTAATATTCAACCACAGGCATTTTAAGCGCGCTTCCCTCTTCAAGACCGAGTTTTTTTGCAAGCGAGCCTGCCATGTAGTTTCTGACAACAACTTCCAGAGGAATAATTTTTGTTTTTTGAACCAGCATCAGGTTATCACCACTGGTTTCAATCCAGTGGTGAGCAATCTTTTTTGCGCTTAATACTTTAAATAACAGCGTTGAGATCTTACAATTTAAGGCGCCTTTGCCGGCAAACTGCCCCTTTTTCTGAGCATTAAAGGCCGTCAAACTGTCTTTAAATTCCATGAGCAAAACATTTTCTTTATCTGTAGAAAATATT